>JAQXWS010000037.1 GCA_029225565.1 Eubacteriales bacterium | reverse complement strand
TCACCCGTCCGCCACTCAGTCATATCGGAATTCATCCGAAGAATCATTCGTCAAGCTTCGTTCGACTTGCATGTGTTAGGCACGCCGCCAGCGTTCGTCCTGAGCCAGGATCAAACTCTTAAAACTTTGTATTAATTCATCTGCTACCGCAGATGTACTAATCATTTTAAAAATCCGTCCGGTCCTCTCGAACCTGTACGTTATTACTGTTTGGTACTCTTTGTACCAGGAGTTAATTTAACTCTTTAAATTAAATCGGGTTCCTTTTCGTCGTTGTTTAATTTTCAAGGTCCTACTCCGTCGCCTCAGCCTGACTATTGTCGTTGCCTCATTTGCGACGGCTTAAACATAATACCACCTACAACCTCAATTGTCAACAGTTTTTTCAAAAAAAGTTAGATTTTTTTTAATTATCGCAGATTGTACATAAATATTCTCGGCAGGCAAATCTTTTTATGAAAAATGCAAAATAAGCGAGCAACGAAGAAAACATATATAATGAAAATAAATATAACTTGAATTATAAATACATATTTGTTATAATGCAATAGTAATAGCGAAGGGAGATGATATTTTGCCTATTAGAATTGATAACGAATTACCGGCTAAGCAAAGCCTGGAGATAGAAAACATATTCGTGATGAGTAATATGAGAGCTGATACGCAGGATATTAGACCTCTAAAGATAATAATACTTAATCTAATGCCCACAAAGCTGGAGACGGAAACACAGTTGCTCAGATTACTCAGCAACTCACCGCTACAGATTGACATTGACTTTTTGCAGGTTAAGACCCACGAAGTTAAAAATGTATCAAAGAGTCATATGGACAAGTTCTACAAGGTGTTCGACGATGTAAAGCAGGACAGATATGACGGAATGATAATTACCGGCGCGCCGGTTGAGCATCTTGAATTTGAAGAAGTTGACTACTGGGACGAGTTGTGCACAATTATGGAGTGGAGCAAGACAAATGTGTATTCCACATACCATATTTGCTGGGGTGCTCAAGCCGGACTGTACTACCATTACGGCATAAAAAAATATATGATGGACAAAAAGGTGTTTGGCGTATTCCCCCACACCAGCCTGGATGACACGCATCCGCTGATGAGAGGACTGGATGATGTGTTTTATGTTCCTCATTCGCGACATACAGAGGTGCGCCGTCAGGACATTGCACAGGTAAAGGACCTGCAAATCATATCATACAGCGAAATCGCCGGTGTGCATATTGTTTCAGATATGGAATGCAGAAAATTCTTTGTTACAGGCCATAGTGAATATGACAGAGATACTCTGGCAAAGGAATATTTTAGAGATATTAACAAAGGTCTGGATATAGAAATTCCTTACAATTACTTCCCTAACGACGACACAAAGCTGGTACCGCAAATAAACTGGAAGAGTACAGGTAATATACTGATTAACAATTGGCTAAACTATTTTGTATATCAAAAAACACCTTACGACCTGAATAACCTATAGCAAAAGGCACCCGAAATCGGGTGCCTTAGACTGTCGATAAAGTGGGTTGAACCACGCCAAATAATATATATAATATGTAATTTGACTTTTTCTACACGCTGAAAGGCACCCGAAATCGGGTGCCTTAATTATTACTATTTACAAACAATACCTTTGCCCTCTGACCATTTTGAGTAAGCTCGTTTTTTACAAAAGTCTCTGTACGCACGAACACGAACATAGTACTTTCTGCCCTTAACAAGGTTTTTGCCGGTATATTGAGTTCTGGTTGATGATGATACCTGTCGCGTAGCAACAATGGTGCTGAAATCCTTGCGCTTGCTGTACTGAACGATATAACCGGTACAGGGCGAAACAGTTCTCCACCTGGTAATAATATGGTGCTTGGAATTAGTTACCGGTTCGCGTATTTCCGGGCAATTAGGCTTGGTCGGTAGCTGTACGGTGGTAATAGCACTGTTTTTCGTCTTACTGCCACTCTTGTAGTAATACTTAATACCAAACTTATGACCGGTACCGGGCTTTAACCCCTCCACTTTGTATTTGAGGGTGGAATTGGAAGCAAGCTTCTTGTAAAACTCGTACTTCTTTGTCTTGGGATTGTATTTATAAAGCTTATAACCGTCTGCCTTAGAAACCTTTTTCCAATTCAAGGTAATTGTAGTCCTGGTGGATTTAGCCTTAAAAGTCATAGCTGATGCGTAGTCAGCTGCCTTGCAGGCCTTCTTTGGCATATGCTTGAACACAGGAATATAGAAGGTATGCTCTTTAGACAAAATACCCGCGGACTTGTAGGCGTTATAGGTGCTGACTGATGCCTGGGAGGGGCCGTTAACGTTTACTAAATATTCGTGGCCATACAAGCCCTTATGCTCCTTATTTACATTGAATTTTTGGAGATAAGAGGTTTTTTGCAGCTTGAGATATGAATCCTTGATGTATTTTGCGCCGTAATAAATCGACTTGTATGGGCTTGTCCAAGGACGACCGTAGTTAAGATACTTAGTACGAATATCAGAAATCTTTATATAACCTACAGAGCCGGATTTGTATGAGCCGCTGTAAAGTCTAACCTTGTAGTAATCGCCATATCTCTTGATAAAAGACATACGGTGTCCCTTTTTTACAGTAGTCTTTTTGCCTGTGCCGATTTTCTTGGTTTTGTTGTAAGAAGAATACAAGGTAGTCTTCTTATTAGTTTTAAGAAAGCCGGACGCCCACTCAAGGCCGTCCATAGCACCCGAATTTGCGCCAATACTGTAGTAGTTGTAAAAGCCTTTGAACGGAGTTCGGGTACCGCATACTCCACCTGCTTTCGGCGTGGAGGCGCCTACCTCCTGCTTTATCTTGGAAGCAATATAGTAAGCGCTGACACCGTGAGCCTTTGCGGCATTAATTATTGCAGTAGAATACTTAACCGGTTCACCCTTAATTTTACAGGTTTTTTTGTTACCCTCGGTATCCAAATACTCAATAACGGAATTGTGCATCCACGTGCCCTTGAGTATCGCTTCTACTCCCGAAACAGTTTGTGATTTGTTATAAGCAGATGACTCGAACTGAAAAATATGCTTTGAATCCATCCAGTTGCGAGGGTCCATAAAATACTTTACAGCTCCCTCTGAGGCGTTGTACAAACCGTAGCTGTGGGTAATGGGTTTGCCGTTGCGAGTACACTTTGAGCAATGGCAATAATATATAGACTTATATTTTTTGTTAAGCTGCTGCTTGGAATGAGACGAGCGTTCCCCTTTAACAGCAGTTTCCCAATCAAGACCGGTTTTGTACGCAACAAATTTCCACTTAGGGTACTTCTTATGAAGGTCATAAATATAGGAAATGTACGATTCGGGAAAACCCTTCTTTCTGAGAGAGTCCTTGTATGTTGCCGCCTCTACGCTGACTGCTGCAGGATATAAGCAAGTAACAAGAATTATTAAGCTAAGAAATATTGATAATAACTTTTTTGACATAATCTTACCTCCAACAGTATTTTATAATATCACTTTAGGGTAATTATGTCAAATTTGTTACAATAACGGTAATGGGAACGGCACAGTTGATTTTTTTACGGCAAGAGTGTATAATATAGAAAAAAGTCAAAGGAGGTCGAATATGCACGATTTAGTATTAAGAGACAATCTGAAAACCAATCTTATATTTCTGCGCAAGGGAAACAAAATGACCCAACAGCAGGTAGCCGACCTTCTGGGTATTGAGCGAAGCACATACACATCCTGGGAATCAGGCAGAAGTCTGCCAAAGCCGGCACAGTTTATCAAGCTTTCTAAAATATTCGATGTATCATTTGAATTTTTGACCCAATCGCCACTTGAGAGACCGCTGATAGTAAAAGCAAAAGAAAAGCCATACGACAGAAAGGTATATGGCGATTCCTATGTGTCCGAGCTGAATGATTACGAAAGAACGATAGTTCTTCAACTCAGGATGATGAACGCATCGGACAAAAAGAATGTTGAAGAGTACATACAATCAATAATATCTAACAGCAACGAACAAGCCCAAGGCTAATGCCTCGGGCTTGTATTATTTCTTGTCCGGCGGAAGATAGTTTTCAAAATTATATAGCTCTCTATCCAGTTCTGCCTGTTTTGCTCGGCGTTCGGCACGCCGCTTTTTATCACGGCTAAGCTTGAATACAAAGAGGCAAGCATACCCAATAATTCCCGCGACAAAAACGCCGAGAATCACCAATACGGCCTTGCTGGTAAAAAATCTTTTAATTGAAGTAATGATTCGCAAAAAAGTTGACAGCTCCACTGTTTGGCCGGCAACAAGCTGTACCTTGGCAACGGTCTTGCCGGCGTAAATGACCTTGGCTTTGCATATCTTGTCCCCTTTTGTTACAGGGGCTTCCAGCTGCGCAGGCGGGTCAATGGGCTCTATTACAACAGCGGACGGGTCGAGAGCTGTGGGAACTAAGGTTGTTACATCCTTTTCTGCCACCAGCTGAACGGTGTCGGCATCCTTGCCGCTGGAAATGGGTACCTCAGAAATCACATCATTTTGGCGAACAACTGTTGAATATTTTAGATAATTGAATGCCCACTCGAATAATGATTTGCAATCAATGAACGAACACTTGGTATCATAACCGTCCAAGTGCTTTATTGGCGAATCAAGTACAATAGCCAAATAATTATACCCGTTTTTTGATGCCATGGTAATCAAGCAAAATCCTGCTTCGTCAGTAGAGCCGGTTTTTATTCCCTGGGCATAGGGATAATAATATGTAACATAAAATCTGTTAAGCATCAAATTGGTGTGGACATAAGTATAGTCATTATATACATACTGCTGGGTAGTAGCAATCTTGTAAAAGGTCTCGTTTTCCAGCGCCTTGAGTGTAATTTTTGCAAGGTCGGAGGCAGTTGTATAATGATTATCGTCATGAAGACCGTCGGGATTTACAAAATTAGTATTGGTGCAGCCTATGGACTTTGCCCAATCGTTCATCATCTTGCAAAACTCGGGAACGGAGCCACCTACACACTCTGCCAATACCTGGCAAGCGTCGCAGGCAGAGTGAACCATGGTGAGATAAAGTAATTGCTCAATGGTAACCTCGTCGCCTATTTTCAGGCCGGCAACCTGCGCATCGGTTCCGTACAAAGCCTCGATAGCCTGACGCGATACGGTGGTAGTAGCAGACAGGTCATCAATTTTTTCCAACACCACAATGGTAGTAACAATCTTTGTTAATGAAGCCGGGAACTTAACCTTGTCTTGATTCTTTTGGGCTACAACGGGATGAGAGTCGTCATCAAGGTTAATAAGCATATAGGCATCGGCATAAATCTTTGTGTTAGGCTTATACTGAGCAGCGTCAGTAGAAATGGGCGCTGCACATACAGTCAATATTAATATAGAAAGGCACATAAAAACTGAAAGCAGTTTTTTCATACACTTGACACCTCATCAAATTCAATATATTATATATAATAACATATAGTTGATATAAATTAAAGAGTAAAATTTTTCTTTTTGGAGGATATTATGGTATATATTACCGGAGATATGCACGGTGACCCGGGTCTGTTCAAGAATCCAAAGCTACGCAAGCTCACCGACGAAGACTATCTTATCGTATGCGGCGACTTTGGTTTTTTGTGGGATAACAGCGAAAAAGAGCAAAAGATTATCAAGCAACTGGAAAAAAAGAAATACACAATTTGCTTTGTTGACGGAGCCCACGAAAACTATGATATGCTGGGCAAATACCGTCCCTATCGCTTTCACGGAGGCAACGCACACAAAATCGCTCCAAACATATTCCATCTAATGCGCGGAGAAATATTTACATTTAACAACAAAACCTATTTTTGTATGGGTGGCGGAGAAAGCGACGATATTGAGATGCGTGAAGAGGGTGTTACCTGGTGGAAGGAAGAAATGCCCAATGCGGAAGAAATGATGAACGGCGCACGCAACCTAAAGGACTATGATTACAAGGTTGACTATGTAATTACCCACGAGGCACCGGCCTTGGCAAAGGACTTTATCAGATTGCATTCAAAGCACGAAATCAAGCTTACACCGCTTAACACATATCTGCAAGAATTAATGAAAAATGTAGAATACAATCATTGGTTCTTTGGCAGTCTGCACATGGACCTGCCAATAAGCAAAAAGATGACAGCAGTCTTTGAAGAAATAATAAAAATACGATAGAATAAATGCGGCAGAAGTTACAAAATGGACTTTTGCCGCTTTTTTTGGAAAGGTATAATAATGAACAACAATCAAATAATCGACCGAAGCAGTGTATATGATGAAACAGAATTTGCAAGACAAATGGCAACGCCGAAGCAAGAGGATATTCCCTTTGCAATTAACGGAAACCTGAATTATAACACAATAGTATATCCTGACAGCTTGGAGGAAATTGTCTATAATGCAAAAGATGAATATTCTCCTAAGGACAGGTATAAGGTTGAACTTAAGAATTCCGCAATTTTCCTAAAACAAGTGTTGGAAAAAATGACTGGTGACTCAGTAACAATGCTATCCCAAACAATGTATAACGGAAAAAAAGGAATAGTACTGTCAGTTGATAAAAGCGTCAATACAAGCCGCCAGGGATACATTTTGGATATAGGAGAAAAAGCAATCAAAATTTCTTCAATATTTGAGCAAGGAGTTACCAACGGAATCTTCAATTTTTTGGAGGATTATCTTGGTTGTATGTTCCCTGCTCCGGACTTTGATTATATACCAAATCTCAGCGATATTCATTTGAGCAAGGAATGCATTTGTGACGAGCCTGAATTTATGTGGAGGAGTGTTTACACCCAAAGCTCCGAAAAAATGCCGAACAAGTGGAGAAACAAGGATTATCTGGGCTGGCACAGTAAACTAAAGTTAAACGGCGCAGGTGGCGACGATACAGGCAACGGCTGTCACAGCTCCTTTAAATACATACCGCCTGAGGAATACTATAAAGCGCACCCTGAATACTTTTCGCTATACAAAGGAAAAAGAGTATATAAGCAAGGACCTGTCAGCGGACAGCTTTGCTGGAGCAATGATGATGTGTACAAGATTATATCCGAAAAATTGTTCAAAATGATGGAAGAAAATCCCGACGCTCACATCTGGGATGTGAGCCAAATGGACACCTGGATTAACCGCGGAGTAGGCTGTCAATGCAAAAAGTGTCGCGAGATTGATGAACGGGAGGGCAGCCAGATGGGTAGTCTGCTGACCTTTATTAATCGTTTGGCGGATGAATGTGCACAGCGCTTTCCGGACAATTACATTACTACTCTGGCATATAACTACACAGTTGAACCGCCAAAGCATATTCGTCCACGCAAAAATGTGTTGATTAAGCTGTGCTTAATGCCGGGTAATCCTGCATCAAGCTATGCAAACCCAACAGAAAAATGGTCAAAAAAGGCACACGATGTTGTAGCAAAATGGGGAAAAATTGCCGACAACATTATGATTTGGGACTACAATGTTGATTATCACGGGTACTTTGTTCCCTTTCCTCTAATTAACAGTATGTCAGAGAATAATAAATTCTATATCGAAAACAATGTGTATGCAATTTTTCACCAAATGGCATACGAAACAAGAGCTCAGGACGCAGAACTGCACGCATACCTGTTTTCTAAGCTTATGTGGAATCGCCATACGAATGTAAACAAGCTGGCAGGTAAATATATGGATATATATTACGGCAAGGCGGCGCCGTATATTGCCCGATACTACAATCAGGTACACAGCAATGTACAAAAATACGGACAACCTCTGTACATTTACGCCCAGCCTGACGCATACAGGAACGGTTATTTGTCTGCGAAATGCCTGAAAGAATATACAAAAATTCTCAACGACGCATTGGAGGCTGTTAAGGGCGACCGGGAGCTTACAAAACGGGTACAGCGTGAAATGCTGGGAATACTATATGTAAAGGCAAAAAAGATTTCCTTTAATAAAAAAGAGCGTAATGAGGCTCTTGAGGAATTCTACAAAATATGTAAGGAAAACGGTATAACCGACATAATGGAGGGAAAACCCGACTATTTGGATAAGTTCTATAAAAAAACAAAAAAGCAAATCAAAACAGTAATCACACCGGATACAGACACAACAGTGGCAATATCGCAGGCGATTAAGTACGGCTTAAAAAAGAAAAGATAACGCAAAAAAATCTCGTTAATACAGATGTATTAACGAGATTTTGCTATACAAGTATGTAATTACTCTGCAACTTCCTCTGTAGCGGGTGCATCCTCAACAGGAGCCTCAGCCTCTGCAGGAGCCTCATCAACAGGAGCTTGCTCCTGGGTATCCTCATCAGCGAGTTCTTCGATAACCTCCTCAGGCTTTTCCAGCAACTCTTTCATGGAAAGGGATACTCTCTTCTTGTCAAAGTCTATGTCGATAATGCGTGCCTTAACTACATCGCCAACCTTGAGTACATCCTGGGGTGTCTTGATTCTGTCCCAGGAAATCTGGCTGATGTGGATAAGACCGTCAACTGTAGGAAGAATGTTAGCGAAAGCACCAAATGTGGCAAAGCTGACAATACGAGCATCAACATCGGTACCCACAGGATAATCCCTGCGAAGAATCTCCCACGGGTTGTCCTCAATTTTCTTGAAGCCAAGACTGATTTTTCTTGTTTCGTCGTCCAAGGACTTAATGGTAACCTCAACAGTGTCGCCAACCTTAACAACCTCTGACGGGTGCTTGATTCTGGACCAAGAAAGTTCGGAAATATGTATCATTCCGTCAATGCCGCCAAGGTCAACAAATGCACCGTATGAAGTCAGGGACTTTACAGTACCCTGAATCTTTTGGCCCTCCTCAAGAGTAGCCCAAAGTGCATCCTGCTGCGCCTTTTTCTCGACATCGGTAACAACCTTAATGGAGCCTA
>JAQXWS010000036.1 GCA_029225565.1 Eubacteriales bacterium | reverse complement strand
AATATTGTCATCCTTTTTCATCGAAAAAAAAGCTACAGTATGGCCATGTTCTTTTAGAAGTTTGGCTAGTTCAAAGTAGTATTTTTCACTGCCTCCTCTGTAGTAATGAAATTTGTTGACTAATAGTATTCTCATAGATTTCTCCATTTGTTGATAAGTTATTGACAATATTGGGCCAATGTTTCTTCCACAACATCGTCCCAGTTATATTTGCTGCATATATAGTCGGCCGCACGGTCCTGATATTCTTTTACCGTTTGGGGGCTGTCGCACAGCTGCTGCAATTTGCTGCTCAAGTGACGGACATCGCCTTTTTTGAAAGTGACCGCCATGTCCTGTACTACATCGCTGCATTCTGCAATATCGCTGGTAACACAGCAGTTGCCGTAGCTCATTGCTTCCAAAAGGCTCAGCGGCATTCCCTCCAAATCTGATGGAAGAGTGTAGATGTATGCGTTGCTGAACAATTCCTCCAGAATTTGTCCCTGCACAAATCCGGTGAAGATGATATTGGGATTATCCTGTGCCAGGCTGTGCAGTTGACCGGCAAATTCGTCGCTGTCCGACGAGCCACCTGCTATTACCAACTTTTTGTCGGTATTCAGGGATTTGTATGCTTCAATCAGGTAGTGAATACCCTTTTCAGGCACGAGCCTGCCCAGATAGAGAATGTAGTCGTTACCCTCCAGACCGTATTCCGCCGTAATCAGCTGCGGTGGCTGCTTATTCGCTTTTTCTACACCGTTGGGGATGAATACAGTGTCGCGATTGTATGTTGACTTAAAGTATTCCTTTACTCCTTGGCTGAGCACGATGATGGTGTCGGCATATTTTACTGCACATTTTTCGCCAAGCATAATGTATGTACTGGCAAGCTTACCCCATTTTGCTCTTTGGTGGTCAAGACCGTGGATGGTGGCAACGCACTTTTTGCCGAACAGCTTTGGCAGCCACAGCATTGCGCAGGGGCCCTCGGCGTGAAAATGAACAATGTCGTATTTGCCGAAGGCGCATTTGATTGCTCCGAATACCGATGCACTAATTGCCGCTAATCCCCGTTTGTCAATTGTGGCAACCTCGACCAATCTTACACCCTTGTAATCCTTCGCTCCTGCGGTGTCAAATTCCTTTCCGCTGACATGATGCCCTTTTCGGTTGTAGCAGGTTACATTGTGTCCTTTGGCTACCATTCCGGTGCTCAGCTGTTCTACCACAATCTCAATACCACCCTCCCGTGATGGGATTCTTTTGTGGCCCAGCATTGCGATATTCAGCTTGTCATTGTCTTTTTTCATACTATCACTTTTATTCTGCACCCTTGTGGGTGAGTACTACGCCTACTGTTTTGAACAGCAGCTTCAGGTCAAGAGCGATTGACCATTCGTCAATATATTTGCAGTCAAGCTTAACAACTTCTTCAAAATCCTGGATGTCGGACCTACCGCTAACCTGCCACATTCCCGTGATACCGGGACGCATGGATAATCTGCGCTTGTGCCGGCTTTCGTATTGCTCAAATTCGTCTATTGTCGGCGGGCGTGTGCCCACAAGACTCATATCTCCCTTTACTACATTGAAGAACTGGGGCAATTCGTCAATACTGAATTTGCGAATAAACTTTCCGACTTTAGTGATGCGGGGGTCGTTGTCCATTTTGAACATCAGACCTTCCATCTTGTTGTTTTCCATCAATTCGGCCTTGCGCTTTTCTGCATCGGTGTACATTGAGCGCAGCTTGTAGATGTTGAATATTCGTCCGTTTTTGCCCACACGCTCCTGCTTAAAAATCAGCGGGCCCGGTGATTCAATCAGCAGCGGTATCGCAGTAATCAAAATAATCGGTGTTGATAATATACAACCAATAAGGCCGAAAAAAATGTCGAATATTCGTTTTAGTATCAGTTTGTTGCTGTCGTGTACCGCTGCGGCAAAGCTGGCCATAGGATAGCCGGAATACATACGGCAGTTGATGTTGTCAAAGCTGGTTTTGTTAAGAAGCTTTTCGAGAGTGGGGACATTGATATGTACCGTTACTCCCATACTCTCAAGCTCTTCAACAATTTGGTACACGTTGTCGCTTTTTTCGTAGGGAACATTGATGTACACCTCATCAAGGGGAGCGCTCCTTATCCAATCAATAAATCTGGAGTCGGTTGCAATAACGGGCACATCCTTAACGCTGTGGGGGAAGCGCCTCTTTTTCTTTAGCTTAACGCTGGATTTACCCTCTGCGTTGAACATCAGTTCTCCGTTGTAGTTGAAGTGGCCGTCCTCGCAAAAATTGTCCAACAAGGCGATGCCTGTAACATTTTTTGTCCAGTCCTGCTGTAGGGTTTCCACCAGCTCCTCGGCCCTGTCTTTTACGGTGAGGACTCCTACTATAGAAGCGTTTTTTGTGCTGGAAAAGTGATTTGTCATTATCCTCTTCAGGTAGTATCTTGCACCTGCGCAGGTGATGATAAAGAAGAGAAAAGCAAAGACAAACAGGTAACGGCAATTAATTATGGGGTTCTTTGCCAATAACAAGAGCATGGCAAAGAGCATAAAGGTTATGGTAGAATTCTTGAAAATATTGACTAATTCCTTTGTTTTGCCCCTGTGTTCAAAATCAATGTTAAAGTGGAAGCAAATATATGTTACAAGATAGGATGCTGCCAGCAGTCCAACATATTGAGCCCATTCCCAAATAGTGAAGTCATAAATCTTTATGTAAATGTACTTAAAAATAAAGAAAGACAATGCATGGGAAAACATTAAGCATATTAAGTCAGAAATGAATTCTGCCCACAATTGCGTTCTTCTTTGTTTGCTCATTAAATCACCTTGTAAATACGATTAATTATTTCCGTAGTTATATCTGTACTTGTAGCTGTATCTCTTGTAGTACGAGTAGTACTTCTTTTTCTTGCTGTTTACATCGTTGATGATGAATCCGAGAATTTCGGCGTCAATCTGGTTGAGGTTAGCTACAGATGTCTTCAAGTCATGAATATCCGTAGTGTCCGTCTTAACAATCAGGATATATCCTGTGGTTTTGCCGGCAAATACGGTGCAGTCCGTTACCAGATTGATAGGCGGTGTGTCAATAAATACACAGTCGTAGCGGTCCCTTACGAATTCCAGCAGCTTATCCATTCTTGGGGAGGCCAGAAGCTCGGCAGGGTTTGGGGGAATCTTACCTGCGGTGAGGATTGACAGATTTTCAATCTCAGTCTTGGTAACGGAGATGTTGTCTGTAAGTCCCGCAAGAATTTCGGAAAGACCGTTCTTTGACGGTACAGAGAACATACGGTGTACCGTGGGGTTACGCATATCTGCGTCAATAAGCAATGTCCTCTTGCCTATTTGTGCAAAGCTTACTGCAAGATTGATGGAGTTAATGGTTTTACCGTTGTTTGCAGTAGGACTGGAAATTACAAATACAGGACATTTTTCGCCCTTTTGGGTAAACATAAGGTTGGTTCTAATTGAATTATATGCCTCTTTTACCGCAAAGGATGATTCGGTATTGAGAATTTTGCCTTGGTCGCTTTTGGAAAAGCCCGATGGCTTAGCTCTTAGGCTTTTTAGTCTTTGTAGCTTACTCATTTTCGGAATCTCCTTTCATTTCTTGCAAATTTTTAAGTATAGCATTGCTTGGCTTTATATCGAAGCTTGACTCTGTATTCTTTTTTGAAGACAGTGTAGGCAATGCCTGCTTTTCGTCAGATTGGTACGGATACTTGCTGACGGAGTCCAATTCCGGAATTGTACCCAGGATTGGAATAGTGAATTCTCTCTCAACATCCTTTGCGTCTGTGATAGTTGTATCAAACATTTCTGTAATAAAGAAGAACGCAAAGGAAACAAGGAATCCCAGCAATGCTCCCACAATGATATTCTTTTGTAGGTTAGGGGATGACGGCTTGGTAGGGGTTTT
>JAQXWS010000035.1 GCA_029225565.1 Eubacteriales bacterium | reverse complement strand
GATGTCAACAAATGCACCGTAGCTTGTAAGTGATTTAACTGTACCTGTAAGCTTCTGTCCCTCCTCAAGAGTAGCCCAAAGCTCCTCCTGACGAGCCTTCTTCTCAGCGGCTGCAACAACCTTGATTGAGCCTACTGCACGTCTTCTTGCAGGATTGATGTCGATAACCTTAAAGCGAACAGTTGTACCCTTAAGAATATCAAGCTCCTGATTCTTGGGAACACCTGTCTGTGAAGCAGGAATGAATACTCTGCTTCCCTTTGTAACGGCAATAACGCCGCCCTTAACAACAGCGGTAACTGTGCCTTCAAGAGTTTCATCGTTTTCCTTAGCGGCAACGATATCCTCCCAGCCTTTGAATGCGTCAACAAGCTTCTTAGAAAGCTTGAGCACACACTCATTGTCATCAGTCTTCATGATAACAAGGCTAAGCTTGTCACCGATAGATACTGCTTCACTTGGGTTGCTGATCGGTTCAGCGGAAAGATCGTCAAGAGCAATAACGCCTGTCTGCTTTCTGCCCTCAACATCAACAAATACCTCTGTTGGAGTAATGTTGACAACAGTACCTATTACTACCTTACTGTTTTCGTCTTCTCTGAATGATTCTTCAAGCATTTCTTCGAAGGTTGCCTCACCATCAGCAGATGCTTTGACAGCAGCCTTAGCGGCTTTATCAGCGGTATCTGCTGTCTCCACAACTTCTTCAGTTACGGCTGAAGTTGTTTCAACTTCCTTTTCTTTAATTTCTTCGGACATGGTTTTGAGTACCTCCTTGATAATTACCGAGGGTGTCGAAGCCCCGGCAGTAATCCCAATTACCTTGCAGTCGGACAGGTCAATATCCCTGAGTTCGTCGCCGGTCTCAATAAGATAAGAACGGCAATTGACGGAACATGTATCCCTGAGCTTACAGGTGTTTGAGGAATGACGGCCACCGATAACAACCATAGCATCCGACCTTAACGATATATCGTATGCCTCCTGCTGTCTGTCAGCCGTCGCATTACATATTGTATCAAATATTTCGCACTTTGTACATAGTTTTTTTATAATTTTCTCACATTTTTTCCATTCTTTTAGGGAAAAAGTTGTCTGGCTGACACAAATTAATTGTGAGTTTTTGTCATAATCGTGATTTTGTATAATTTCTAATAATTCTTCTTCATTTTTAAAAACATGAGAAACGCCGTTACAATAGGACCTAATTCCCATAACTTCGGGATGATTTATATCCCCTGCTATAAGCACAGGAACACCGGCGTCCTGCTTCTTTACGATATTATGTATTTTAGTAACAAAGGGACAAGTAGCATTAGCATAGTCCAATCCAAGGGATTTTATGCTATCAACAACGGACTTTTCCACCCCGTGGGTACGAATAACAATTTTGTAGCCAGCGGGCGCCTGGGAGATATTGTCAATTATCTTTACTCCCCTGCTCTCCAGGTCTTGTACAACCTGGGCATTATGAATTATGGGACCGAGAGTACACACACTCTCTCCCTGCTCAATCAGCTTGTAAACCAAATTGACTGCTCTGTCCACCCCAAAGCAAAAGCCTGCTGTTTTAGCAAGTATTATCTCCTTACTCACTTAACCTCAGCCTCCCAAAGTTCGGTTATTCTGTCCATTACAAGGTTGGCTGCATTACGAATATCCTTGGGGCCGAAATCATCTTTATCAAAGAACATTTCCTCTTGGGTTATAGGTTTGCCGATGGATACGGTAACTCTCTCGCCGATTTTGATTTTATTTTTGCAGCAAATAGCAACCGGAAGCACCTGAGAATTGGTAGCCTTTGCAATAACAGCAACGCCTGCCTTGGCTCTTTGGGGTACGCCGTTCTTATCCTTTACACGGGTTCCCTCCGGACAGATGGCCATAACATGACCTTCCTCCAATATCTTTTCGCCATACTCAACTGCGGTTGTGTCACCCTTGCCACGCTTAACGGGAAAGCCGTACATGTGGGTAATAAACCAGCCCACTATAGGGTTGCTGAATAGTTCCACCTTTGCCATAAAATGAAGCGGGGGCATCTCCTTTGGCAATGCAGCAAAAATCGGGTCAAATGCACAAGTATGGTTGATTGCAACTATGTAGCGGGTATCGTCCTGTGGAATATTCTCATTACCCTTATACTTCAACTTGAATAACAGCTTAACAAGTGGACTGAATACCACTCTGATAAAGCCGTACATTCTGTAATGGGGCACTGTTGAATAGTCAAACTCTCTCATTATATTTTCTCCTTAATTATATCTACAATTTTTCTTATGGATTGCTCCAGCTCCAAATCCGAGGTATCTGCAATAATACTGCTTTCACTGGGCTTAAGTGGGGCTATATCGCGATGAGAGTCGTTGTAATCCCTCTCGTTTACATCATCCAATACATCCTGATAGGTTACATCCTCGCCCTTTTCAATAAGCTCCTTATATCTGCGCCGAGCGCGGCACTCTGCAGATGCGGTGAGAAAAATCTTTACATCTGCGTTGGGAAGCACAACGGTGGCTATATCTCTGCCGTCCATAATAACATCATTTTTTGCAGCGATATCCCGCTGTAAATCAAGCAAAAATTCCCTGACTTTCGGTATTGCAGAAACTCGACTGGCACCCATGGAAATCTCGGGAGTACGAATAAGTGCGGACACATCCTCACCGTCAAGGGTAACAACCTGTACGCCGTCAATATGCTTTAGTTCAACAGAAATACCGTCAAGCAAATCAACAACGCCCTCGTCATTATCAATAACACCTGCCCTGATTGCAGCAAGAGCAATAGTTCGGTAAAGAGCTCCCGTATCAACATAGATATATCCAAGCTCCTTGGATACAGCCTTGGCAATAGTGCTTTTGCCTGCACCTGCCGGGCCGTCAATTGCAACATTAATCATAGATTACCTCTCTAATCTTAAATATTATTACCGCACAGATAGCCGGTAGAAAATGCCACCTGCAAATTGAATCCCCCGGTATATGCATCCACATCAATAACCTCACCTGCAAAGTAAAGGTTATCAACAATTTTTGACTGCATTGTTTTGGGATTTATTTCTTTTACATTTATGCCGCCGGAGGTTATTATTGCCTCCTCAATGGGTCGCAGTCCGACAACATTGAGCTCCATACATTTGATAACATCAACCAGGTGCAGGCGTTGTTCCTTAGTAATCATATTAACCTTGGTACCGGGTAGAATACCGCTAAGGGATACTATCACCGGCACAAGCTTGCCGGGCAGTAGCTTAGACAAAGAATTGATAAAGTCCTTGTTATTATTCTCCGCAAAATCCCTCTGTATTCTCTTGTCCAAGGTCTTTTTGTCCAACGCAGGCTTTAGGTCCAGCAAAATTCGATAGTTATGGTCACCGTTATGAATATGGCTGGAGGCTGACAATATCATAGGCCCGCTGACTCCGAAATGAGTAAACAGCATCTCGCCAAAGTCGTTGAATATCTGGTTATCACCGTCATATACCCTGATGGCAACATTCTTTAGTGACAGTCCCTGCAGTTTGGGAATATAATTGTTGGATAACACTATAGGAACCAAGGACGGCTCAATATCCACAATGGTGTGGCCTACACTCTTGGCAAGCCTGTATCCGTCACCGGTACTGCCTGTAGCAGGATAACAGGCTCCTCCGGTACAGATTGCTACGCTGTCACAGGATATTTCTTCACCGTCGGACAATACTACTGCATTTATACGACTGCCGTCAAAACGAAAAGCATCAACCGTTGCGTTAATAATCCGGGCTCCGGATAATTTTGCATTATCAACAAGAGCGTCAACAATATCCACTGCCCTGTCGGACACAGGAAAAACTCTATTGCCACGCTCAATCTTGGTAGGAACGCCCATCTCCTCAATCAGCGCAATGGTGTCATAAGGCATAAACGCGCTGAATGCAGAGTACATAAATCTTGGGTTGCGCACCACATTGGAAATCAGGTCCTCAATGTCAAAGCACGCATTGGTAACATTGCATCTGCCCTTGCCTGTTATCATAATTTTTCTGCCGGGTCGTGACATCTTTTCTATAACCAGAGTATCATTGCCCCTTTTTGCGCTACGGGCGGCGGCAATAAGACCCGCTGCACCGGCACCGATAATAACTACTTTCTTTTTGTTCATAAATATATTATAAATTAATCTTCCAATTCTGTCAATTTGGCAGATAATTCCTCCCATTCCACATATAGAGAGTCGCGAGTGGCAGTCTTCTCTTGCAACAATGCGGTAAGCTCCATCAGTTCCTCATAAGAAACGGATGCCAAGGATTTATTAATATCCTCTATCTCAAGCTCGATGGCTTCTATCTCTTCCTCACATTTGGCATAGCGGGTTTTTGCCTTACGAAGCAGGGATTGGCGTTCCTTTTTTAATTTATACTCATTTGTCTTTTTGTCCCGTGCAATTACTGCGGTAAGGGCGGCACTATCGTTTTCTTTTTTTGCCGCATAGTCGTCATAGTTACCCATATACTCTTTGATACCGTTAGGTGTCAGTTCCAAAATCCTTGTAGCCAATTTGTTGATAAAATATCTGTCGTGGGACACAATCAGCATTGTACCGGAGTATTCTATCAATGTGTTTTCCAACTCCTCACGGGAGAATGCATCAAGATGATTTGTCGGTTCATCAAGCAAAAGAAAATTAAAGCCACCCAACATCAGTTTTAGCAAAGCGACTCGGGCACGCTCGCCTCCCGAACACTCATCCAGCTTTTTGTACACATCGTCACCCTTAAACAAAAATGCAGCCAATGCCGAACGAACAGCCGTTTCCGTCATAGACGGAAAGGCGGACCAAACCTCCTCAAGAGCAGTCTTGCCAAGGTCCAGATGCTCCTGAACCTGGTCAAAGTAGCCGGTCATCACATTTGCACCCAATTTGAAATACCCGTTGTCAGTAGGATAATCCTTCATCAAGACCTTGAGCAGAGTTGTTTTGCCGCAGCCGTTATCACCAAGAAGGAATACTCTTTCGCCTTTATACACATTAAATGTGGCAGAGTCAAAAATTTTCTTGTTGCCAAAAGACTTTGACAAATCCGAAACAGAGAGCACATCCTCACCGCTGACGCATTTTGGGCTGAATGAAAAGCGAATACGTTCCACTCTGCTGTCGGGTACTACCAGCTGTGCCTTGATGCGTTCTATCGCCTTTTCTTTACTCTCGGCTGTTTTGATGTTCTTTTCTCTATTCCACCGGCGTTGCTGTGCAATGATGCCCTCAAGACGGGCAATCTCTTTCATATCATTGTCGTACTTTTCTTCTATCGCTTTTTGCTCGGCTGCTTTTTTTACCAAAAATTCGGAATAATTACCAATATAGCATCTGCATTTTTGGTTTTCAATCTCAACGGTTTTTGTAGTAATCTTGTCAAGAAAGTATCTGTCGTGACTGACAATCAAGCAAGCGCCCTTAAAATCCTTCAAAAAGCTCTCAAGCCATTCTACAGCCTTAATATCCAAATGGTTGGTGGGCTCGTCCAACAGCAAAAAATCCGCATTGGACAGTAACAGCTTTGCCAAAATCAGCTTGGAGCGTTGTCCGCCGGACAGCTTTGAGGTGGGCATATCAAAATCTTCCTCCGTAAAGCCAAGTCCAACCAGCGCAGAGCGAGTCATACTTTTGTAGGTTAAGCCACCGTCAGTATTAAATCTGTAGGTGAGAATATCCTGTTTTTCTATAAGTGATTTAGAATCACCGTCGCCGTTAACCAGCCGGTGGGATATTGACTCTAACTCAAGTTCAATATCAATCAAATCCTGAAAGACAGATATAAGTTCCTCATACACCGTTCTGTTCTCGCTGCAGGTATGCTGCTCCATATATCCAACCTTGGCACCGCTGGCAATAAAACAAGCTCCCTCGTCAGGAGTATAGTCTCCGGTGATAATTTTGAACAAAGACGTCTTGCCGGCACCGTTGCAGCCGATAAGACCCACCTTTTCCTTTTCTTTTATATCAAAGGAAACATTGGAAAACAAAGTGTTCTCGCCGAATGATAATGTTAAGTTTTGGACATCCAGAATTGCCATAGGAACCTCGTAAAAATTAATTACACCTATTCTACAATAAAATCACTTGAATGTGAAGAGAAAATTTGTTAATATTAATTTATTAATAACGAAAGATGTGATTTTTTTGGAAATAATAAAACTAAAGCCGGTTTTTAAGGACTATATTTGGGGCGGTAACAGGCTCAGTGATGACTTTGGATTCGATACAGGGTACGAAAAAACCGCCGAGGGCTGGATGCTTGCCTGTCACAAGGACGGAATGAACACCGTTGAAGGCGGCGAATTTGACGGAATGGAGCTTCAGTCGGTTATTGACCGAGTAGGAACAGAAAAATTTGTGGGCACAAATGCCGCCGTATTCCCCTACTTTCCTGTATTAATCAAAATTATCGACGCATACGACAATCTGTCCATCCAGGTACATCCCGATGATGAATATGCTCGCAGAGTAGAAAACGAATTTGGCAAAACAGAAATATGGTATGTACTGGACGCCTCCGAGGGAGCAAGGTTGGTTTACGGATTCAAAAAAGAAATCACTGCTGAAGAATTCAAAGAAGCAATTGAGAACAACACCCTGATGGACGAGCTAAACAGTGTGGAAGTAAAAAAGGGCGACCTGTTTTTTATCGAAGCAGGCACAGTACACGCAATCGGAAAGGGTGCGCTCATAGCAGAAATCCAGCAAAACTCCAACTGCACATACAGAGTATATGACTACGGCAGAGTGGGAAAGGACGGAAAGCCCAGAGAATTACATATTGACAAGGCTGTTGATGTTTCCGTTACCCGACCGGCAAAGCAACCGGTACTGAATTTTGACAATAATCCAAACTGTACACTGGCAAAATGCGATCTGTTTACCGTCAACAAATACATAGTAAAAGATACGCTGTCACTAAGTAATGACAAAACCACATTCAACCACATATTAGTTGTTAACGGCGACTGTACAATTGATGGCAAAAAGGCAGTTAAGGGTGATTCCTATTTTGTTCCTGCAGGATACGGCGAATACACCGTCAGCGGCAATGCAGAAATTATTGTAACAAAAATCTAACAATGAATATAATCACTCCTATTGGTAATAATAAACCAAAAGGAGTGATTTTTTATGAAAATAGTTGATAGAATTGCTTTGATTTTGACTATTATCGGTGGTGTAAACTGGGGGTTAATCGGTATATTCAAATTTGACCTTGTGGCTTGGATATTCGGAGGTCAAGACGCCGTGCTTTCCAGAATCATCTACACCTTAGTCGGTCTTGCGGCAATTTGGTGTATCAGCCTTATGTTCCGTAACGACGCGATAGAAGAATAAAAGATTAAGCCTCGCACAACAGCGAGGCATTTTTTATAAAAAAATTTTGCTTTTATAATACTATTGTTTGGCAGTAAAAGAATAAAATTATTGTCTTTAAAATGCATAGGAAATGTAAAAACAGAGGCGAACGCAGTTCGCCCCCGTGCGTAGCACCCGATTATGATTTTGTGGTTACATACCTCGCCTTGGACCAGGAGGAGTAGTACCTTGTTCCGTTTACAGTCTTATAGGTGCGGACGCGAACATAGTAACGCTTCTTGGCAGTCAGCTTTGAGAATGACTTGCTGATAGTCGATGTGCCAGAAATTGTATATGTCTTTGGACTGGTGAACTTGCTGCTGGTACTGTACTGCACCTGGTAACCGGTGGTCTGAGTGCTTCTTCTGTACCACTTTACTGTAAAGCCCTTTGATTTTGCTGCCAGCGAAGAAATGCTGGTTGCCTTTGGCTTGATTGTGAAGTACAGAGTCTTTGTGCCGCTGTACTTGCCCTTGAAGGTAACCTTTACAGCGTACTTTCCAACATTCTTTCTGCCACTTGCATAAGAAATGGTATAATTAGAACTGCTTATTGTTTTACCGTTTGAGCCTACAACCTTTACGCTTGGCTTCTTAACCTTTCCGTCATAGGTGTAGCTTGTAGCTGAAAGTGTTACAGTTTTTGGATAATAAATCGTTGATTTTGATTTTACTGCACCACATACAGTACATTTTGTTACAACAGAGCCGTTTTTACTTGTTGTCGCTCTTGTGGTATAAGTCTTGTAGGCATGGGCAAGCTTTGGTATTGACTCGGTCTTTGTTACATTACACACCTTGCAGGTATAGGTCTTTACGCCGGTTGAGGTACAGGTTGCCTTTTTAGTTACAACGCCTGCATTATAATCATGGTCGGCATAATTTACGGTAATTGCAGAAAACATATCTCCGTTGTTACCCACATCAATCTTGTCAAAAAGAGTGTTACAGCCATTATAGTTAATGCAAGATAGGCTGTCACAATCAGCAAAGGCATCATCACCGATAATATTTACCGACAATGGGATTGTAATGCTTTTAATATTCTTATTTCCGGCAAAGGCGCGAGAATTAATAGTTGTAACGCCGTCGGGCAATTTGTATTCCTCTGCCTCCCTTGCCTGGGGATAAGCGATAAATGTATTTGTAGTAACATCAATCAGGGCAAAATCGTTTGCATAATGCGTGTTATCCTCAGATACCTGATATTCCTTTAGTGCCGGCATTGAGCCAAAGGCAGTATTGTCTATTGTCTCAACAGAGGCAGGAATAACCAGAGAAATCATACTGCTCAATTTGTCAAAGGAATGAGCGCCAATTGAGGTAACGCCGTTCTTGATATTGATGTAGATAATAGACGAAGCCAGAGCACTCCAGGGCGCCTTGGTATAATCGTCGTAGTTATACATATCCCCTGTGCCGGTTATAACCAATTCCTTACCATTTTCTAAGCCTTCAATATCTGCCAATTTCCACTGAACATTGTCGCCGGTCACACCCTGACAATAAAGCATATTAGCAACGGATAAAATATCGGTATTACTGCTATCTATGTTGATTGCGTTCCACATTTCTTCATTGCCGCCGTAATGTACAGTAAAGGCATCGGTAAGAGCATTAAAAGCTGAGGGAGAAATAACTTGGACACTGGCCGGAATATAAATATCGGTAAGTGCGGTTGAATCGAAGGAGTATACTCCCAAAGCAGTTACGGTATTGGGAATGTAGGCTGTTACCAGACTTGACATCTCGGAAAAAGCATAATCGGCAATATTGGTGATACCGTTGCTGACATTAACCGTGGTTACAGATGATGCAAGGGTCTTCCAACCGGGCTCGTATTCTTCTAAGTCATACATATCACCGAAACCGGTAATATCAAGCTTGCCGTCATTGTAACTCCACAGTATATCCTTACCTGCTGAACAGGCATAAAAAGTTTTTGCAGCAGAGGTAAATGCCTCGTTACCCGCGCCTACAGTAACAGCATCGAGTTGCTCTTGGGAGTTAGAATATACAACACTGGAAAGGCTGTCACAGCCGGCAAAAGCGTTTTCGCCGATAGTAAGCACATTGGTGGGCATATACAAAACCTCAAGATTGTTGCAGCCCTCAAAGGCATAGGAGCCGATATTCTTTACGCTCCCGAAAATAGCAACGCTTTTTATTATACTTCGATTGTTATACCAAACGGGAACGGTATCAGCGCCGTTGAAATCAGTCATTGACCCGCTGTTAGAACTATAGATAACCATATTTCCGGTATCTTTATCCAGAATAAAATTGACTTTTTTGCCACAACTTTCATCTTCGGTCCCGGCATTGGCAGATACAGCAAATGTCGGGATTATGGACAACACTATAAACAAAGATAATATAATCGAAACAAATCTTTTCACAACAAAAAACTCCCTTCTGGCACATTTTATCATAAAAAATTTTTAATTACAATCTCTTTTTGGTGCTAAGTTGCTGATGACCATACTGAGCACCACCAACAGGAGTCCAAAAACATTGGACAATAATCCCGTCCCCTGTTCTCGCAGGATAATCAGCGAAAGCAAAAAACCGAATATAGGTGTCATTGAGCCGCAAACAGATACTCTGCCCGCATCATTATACTTAAGCAAAAAGCTCCATAACGAATAAGCAAAAGCAGAAACAAAGGCAAGATAAATCAAAACGCCGATACTGCCGATGCCCGAAGCACAAAGTTTGCCGCCCATACAAAATCCGATAATAATCATAACTCCGCCGCCAAGTATGAATTGGTAGCCGGAAAGTGAAGCCGGATTATCTACGGAAGAAAAGCGACGCATCAGCACAGTGGACATAGCATAGGAAACGGCAGAAAGAATTATAAACAAATCCCCTTTGTTAAAGCTCAAGCCGGACAATCCGGTCAAGCCGGATACTGCTACGCCGCAAAAGCCCAAAATACAAGCCGTCAATTTTTGGATACTAAAGCTCTCTTGCCTAAAAACGAAGCACGAAATCAAAAGCACAAACAAAGTGCCTGTTCCGTTTATAATCGAAGCTTTTGTGCCGGTGGTAAATGCAAGGCCTAAATAAAAGAAAAGGTATTGCAACACAGTCTGAAACACGGACAGAATACCGATGCAAGGCAATGCTCTCCTTGTGGGGAGCAGCAGCCTTTTTTCTACCACAGAGAATATGATAATTGTCAATATACCTGCCAAAAGAAATCTGCATCCCGCAAAAAGAATTATGGAGGATGTGTCGCCGGAGGCAACGCCAAAGGCAGAATAGCCCACCTTTATCATAGGGAATGCAGAGCCCCACAAAATACAGCACAGGACAGCCACGGACCACATAATGTAATTTTTGCTTAATTTGTTTGTAATAGCCATAACACTCAAAAAAAGGGCTGCACTCGGCAACCCTTTATATTCTAATTATTATTAACCAAGTCTCTTTATGCCCTTAAGCTCCATAAGGTCCTCATCGGATGCAGGGAATACATTCTTGTAAACAATATCAAGAGATGCACTCTTGTCCTTAAGGATGGCAACATTTGCGTGCTGAACATCAATATGTACCTTCATAACATACTCTGCCTCAAGCACCTCGCCGGTCTTGGTGTCAATCTTGATAACACCTGTACCGCCGGCATAGTTTACAACAAAGTTTTCATCAATAGTGCCCTCGGAGAATGAAAGCACGCTGATTGAAGAAACAACACCGGAAATATCACCAAGTACATTGAAGAATCTACCCTGTGAGTCCTCGCCGGGCATTGAAAGAATAGCTGCCTTTGGCTGAATGGTAATTGTTACTGTGCCGTCGTTGTTGTCAACAATATTAGCAGCGAGAATGTCGTCATTGGTAAGTGCGGATGTACGAAGGTCAAGAGCACCGTCATTGCGTGTATCCAGGTTAGGGTCACGGTTGTCGGATGGAGTAAGTCCCTTAACGCCGCTGGAGAAAAGACCGCCAACGATACCGGGAACCAGCTTATCTATAGTGCTGTTTGATTTGCCCTCAACCAAAAGATTCTCAATATCGAGTGTATCAACACCGATAAGCTTGTAGTAAGTCTTCTTTTCGCCGTTCTCGTCATACTGTGCAGTAAGTGTCTTGGTATAATTGTAGCACTCTACATAGTAGTTGATAAGATCCTCCTGGGTCTTGAACTCTTTGCCGCCGTAGGTGCCCGGCTTGAATTCGTCGATAACAATCTCATCAACAAACTCTCCTGCTGCTGCAGGGTCCTCTGCTGAATCGGCAGATGAGAAAGCAATAATAAGAATTGTTGCTACCAATAATGCGATAAATACCACGAAAAGGAAAATATTAAACTTTCCAAGTCCTGATCTTGTCTTTGTTTTAGCCATAATAATACTCCTTGAAACTAATATTACACATATATAATACATTAATTGTTTCACAAATTCAACATTTTTTTATAAAAAATAAAAAATATGTGATATAATATACAAAAAACTAACTATGGAGCAGTTATGAAAATAGAGCCGATTGGATATATAAAGAATGATTTTGACGGAAAATTTGCCGTACCGAGACAAAGCAATATAGCCGACAGTATAAAATCAAAAATTATATTTTTTGACGATTATGCAAAGGCAGAAGCGGTAAAAGGAATTGAGGATTTCAGTCATCTGTGGCTGATATGGGAATTCCACAAGAACAGTCACAGCGCCACATCCTTGACGGTCAGACCGCCGCGCCTGGGCGGTAACAAAAGAGTGGGCGTATTCGCAAGCCGTTCCCCTTTCAGGCCCAATCCGCTGGGACTGTCGGCAGTTAGGCTGGAGTCGGTGGAATATAATGAATCCGGCGAACCAATGCTAATCGTCAGCGGTGCCGACCTAATTGACGGCACACCTATATATGATATAAAACCGTATATAAGATTCAGCGACAGCTATCCCGACGCAGTATGCGGGTATGTTGACACAGTACCGTTCCCCACTCTGAATGTAGTATATGATGACAAAATTGCAAATGTAATCCCCCGTGACAAAATGGAATCCCTAATTGAGATACTGTCCGGCGACCCCCGTCCCGCATATCAAAAGGACGAAAACAGAATATACGGATTCAGCTATGCAAAAAAAGAAATAAAATTTACCGTAAAAGGCGACACATTGACAATAACGGAGATAAAAGATGGAGAGCAATGACTTACTAAAAAAGCGATTTAAAGAATTGTCATTGCGTGCATACGAAAAGGGCTATCATACATTTACCGAATTTCTGAATATGGACGAAATCAGTGTTCTGGTAACCACAAGCAATGATAATGAATATCGATTATATGGCGGATATGATGGCGCAGAAAGATGTGTGGCAGGCTTTGGGGCAGATATATGCAACAACGAATATCCGATAGCTTGCATAAAAATTGAACCCAGACAGCAAAAATTCGCAGACAAATTGGGTCACCGGGATTTTTTGGGCTCGTTGATGAACTTGGGTATTAACAGAAACACCCTGGGCGATATAGTAATAAATGACAATATAGGTTATCTGTTTTGTCTGAATACTATGAGTGAATACATAGTAAACAATCTTAACAAAGTAAAACACACAAGCGTAATATGCAGTATCACAAAAGAAGTCCCAGAATTCCTGTTAAAAGAACCGGAACCAACAGAAATAATAATATCATCGACCCGTGTCGATGTAGTAGCGGCATCGGTGTATCACCTGTCACGAAATACAGTAACTCAACTGATTAACCGTGAACAAATATTCATAAATTCCAAAATAGCCTACAAGGAATCCCTGATGCTAAAGGAGGGCGACACGGTATCGGTTAGAGGACACGGCAAATTCATATACAATGGTGTACTGCGCCAAACTAAAAAGGGCAAAGCTGTAGCGGAAATAAATATATACACATAAGCAAAACAGTGCGGTTTTGTATTCAATGTTACAAACAGATAATACAAAGGGCTCCCAACAAAGGGAGCCCTTAATATTATTGGTTGATTGAATTAAGGAACGAAACAGCTTTTTCCAGCGCAATGTCATAATTTTCGTCTGCAAAGAAATTGATACAATAGTAAGTACTGTCGGCAGCGTAAAACAAATACGCACAATAGCCCACCTCGTCAGTACCCTCAATGTTAAGGCACACATCAATACCGTTGGCTTGGTAAACCCGGCAAATTGTATTTTCGTCACCGGTACCGTAAAATCCATTCATATCCTCCGGCGTCATATCCCTGAATATCTGCAAGGTTACATCAATATCCTCATTCTTTAGGCTAATCATACATCCCTTTTCGTTTATGAACGGGTGCTTAGTATCATAAATTATTAAGGAATCATCCAACATATCCTTTGGCAGTAACACACGGGAATATCCCAGGTCTGTAAGGGTTGCGACCAATGATGAGTCTGTGGTGCTGTAGCTATCCGGCGTTACATCTGCCTTTGAAAAATCGAACACAAAGCCACCGTCAGTATTCATGGATACAACGCCTTTTTTGTCATTAATAATTCTGCTTCCTGCTGCATAACCGGTAATTCCCACAACCAATATAATTGCCGCCGCAAGAATAGCAGCTGTACGCTTTGGTAATCTTTTGATTTTTTTATCAGTATTTTTTGACATAATAACAGTCCTTTCTATCAGGTCGGAGGACGGCTCTATGTTGTCATAATATTCTACTATCCTTTTGTCAAGCATAATAACCCTCCTTTTCCAAAATTGTCTTTAGCTTTTCCCTCGACCTTGCCAGATTGCTCCTGACAGTAGATGACTTCATCTTCAGCATTTTAGCGATTTCGTCAGTCTTGTATCCCTCATAATAGAACAAGTAAATTATCGTCCTGTTTTGAGGTGTTAACTGTTTTATAGCAAAATCAAGGTCAATCTTGTTTTCCTCCATTGACTCAATGCTGTCGTCAATGGGCTGTGTATTTTTGTACCAAGCTTGGGTAATAAAATTTTTTGACTGATTGATTGTTACTCTGATAAACCATGCCTTTTCGTGATTTTCGTCCTTAAATCTCGGGTGCTTCTTAATATAAGTCAAGAACACATTTTGGAACACATCATCGGCATCGGACTCATTTGAAGTAACGGAATATGCGATTCTATATACGGTATTAGAATATTTTTTTATTATTTCTTCGTCACTCAGCGCTGAATACATAAATTAACCTCCTTTCACTATTAAAACAAAACAGAACAGCAAAATGTTGCAAAAAAACAGAGCAAGCTGCAAAAGCAACCTGCCCTATTATACCATAAATATTGATTAATACATACCGCCCTGGGATGCAGCAGCCATTGCTGCGGCCTGTGCGGCGTCAGCCTGTGGGTCCTTGATGTCGGTTACAAGTGACTCGGTTGTGAGTACCATAGCGGCAACGCTGGCAGCATTCTGCAATGCAGAACGAGTAACCTTTGCCGGGTCCACAATACCTGCGGAAATCATATCAACATACTCGCAGGTAGCAAAGTTAAAGCCGTGACCTACTTGGCTGTTCTTGATTTTGTCCACGATTACCGAACCCTCAAGACCTGCATTGGCTGCAATCTGGCGTACCGGCTCCTCAAGAGCCTTGAGTACAATCTTGACGCCGGTTTTGTAATCGGCATCGTCGGTCTCCAACAAAGCCTCAACAGCGGGGATAGCGTTAATAAGCGCAACACCGCCGCCTGCAACAATGCCTTCCTCAACAGCAGCCTTTGTGGCAGCAAGAGCATCCTCAATACGCAGTTTCTTTTCTTTCATCTCGGTTTCGGTAGCGGCACCAACCTTAACAACAGCAACACCGCCTGCCATCTTTGCAAGACGCTCCTGCAATTTTTCTCTGTCAAAATCGGATGTGGAGGCGTCAATGGCTGTTTTAATCTGGCCAACTCGTGCCTTAATATCGTCGCTATTGCCTGCGCCGTCAACGATAATAGTATTCTCCTTTGTTACCTTAACCTGGCGAGCCTGACCCAGCATAGCCATGGTAGTATCCTTAAGCTCAAGGCCAAGGTCGGATGTGATTACCTGACCGCCTGTAAGAATAGCAATATCCTGTAGCATATCCTTTCTTCTGTCGCCAAAGCCGGGTGCCTTAACGCATACGCAGGTAAATGTGCCACGCAGCTTGTTAAGAAGAATTGTCTGGAGAGCCTCGCCCTCTACATCCTCTGCAATGATAACCAGCTTTTTGCCGGATTTCAGTACGCTCTCAAGGAGAGGAAGAATATCCTGTACAGTGCTAATCTTCTTGTCGGTGATAAGAAGCATCGCATCGTCAATAACAGCCTCCATCTTGTCGGTATCCGTTACCATATAGGGCGAAATGTATCCGCGGTCAAACTGCATACCCTCAACGACCTCGCATACAGTGTCGGCAGTCTTGGACTCCTCAATGGTGATAACACCGTCGGAGGTAACCTTTTCCATAGCCTCGGCAAT
>JAQXWS010000034.1 GCA_029225565.1 Eubacteriales bacterium | reverse complement strand
CTGATATTGAATTGCTTTGCCAAAATATTAAAGCACCATCAAATACATTGTTTCAAATCCGTAAAAGTTCAAGTAGTGTATTTGCAAATATTCGTGAAGCAAATTACGGACAAAGTAGGGCAGATATGCTTTCTAAGTTTGAAATTGCATTAAAAGAATGTAGTGAAACTGAGGGTTGGTTACAACTTTTATTCAACACAAAATCCATTGATGAAGATACATTTAAAAAGAATAGAAATCTTTGTGGGCGTATAAGAAAATTGTTGATTGCAAGTTGTAAAACGCTGAAAGAAAAAGCATAGTATCTGTACAGTTAATAAGAAATTGCGTGGATTTGATAAGATGCAACAAACTATATATTTGAAAAAATGTTAATGAACAAACCGTTAACATTAACAGGAACTGAACATCCCGACGGCAAACTATCATTTAAGGATAAGTACATAATGTGGGATAACAAATCAAAAGAATCTCCCGTTAATTTGAAAGACCACATACAACAGTTTGACAGATATATAAAAACATCAGATAAAGATGTTGTTGTATTCATGGTAATAGCTCCTGAATTCACTCCTCAAAGTGTTCAAGAGTGTGTCGATTATTCTTTGAACAATGATACTCAAATTCTTCTCATAACAGCCGAAGAATTAAAGACGGTTGCTGAATCTTGGGTTAAAAAACACAATGGTGAAATATTCAATTTGGGTTATTTCAAACAGAACGGAAGATTCGATATGAAACTGTTAAATTTATAATTTTTGACAAAAACAAGTTGTAAACGCAAAAACCCTTAAGATTTACTTCTTAAGGGTTTATTTTTGCGTAAAAACAGGCTAAAGCGAGGATGCTTTAGCCTGTTTTTGTTAATTTACTACATTTTGCGGGTGGCCTTCTACAAAAGCCTTTAAATTATCCTCCAATATCTCAATAAGCCTTGCCCTTGTCTCGTATCCTGCCCAAGCGATATGTGGAGTTATATAGCAATTCTTGGCGGATAGCAGGGGACAATCAGCCTTTGGAGGCTCAATTTGCAGCACATCAAGTCCTGCGCCTGCTATTATGTCATTGTTAAGTGCATTTGCCAACGCCTTTTCATCAACAATAGGTCCTCGGGATGTGTTGATTAATATTGCTGATTTTTTCATTTTTCTCAGAGTATTATCATTTATTAGACCTGTGGTGTCCGGCGTTAGTGGACAGTGACAGGTGACAAAATCGCTGTCAGCCAAAAGCGTATCGAAATCGCAGAACTCAACATCTGAGAAAATATCCGGTTTTGGATGAGGTGTAAACACTTTTACATTCATTCCGTATGCCTTGGCAATCCTTGCAACCCGTTGTCCTATTGAGCCAAATCCTACGATGCCAATAGTTTTTCCGTCCAATTCGGCCAATGGTGCTTTCCAAAAACAAAAATCGGGGCAGGAGGTCCATTCTCCTTTATACACGGCGTCGGAGTGCATGGTAACTCTGTTTGTAAACTGCATTATCAGAGCGAATACCAGCTGTGCAACTGCTGTGGTTGAATATGCAGGAATATTGGATACGGTAATACCCATTTCTCTTGCTGCTTTGCCGTCAATAATATTATAACCGGTTGATTGCAGGCCTACATACTTCAGTTTTGGCATTTGTTCAAGATGCTGTCTTGTTATTTCGGTTTTGTTAATAATAAGCACTTCGGCGTCCTTTGCTCTTTCTATTACTTCCTCCGGGCTTGTACGGTCATATACAACATATTCTCCGTATTTTGATAACCAATTCCAGGATAAATCGCCCGGATTGGTTGTATATCCATCAAGATTAATGATTTTCATAGTACTACCATACCTTTCTGCTATTAAAATCAGATAACCGAATACAGTTATGTATTAAGATACCACAGTACAAATTATATCCCCATTACCAACTAAAATCAACTTATTATTGAAAGAAATGTTAATATAATGTATAATTATTTCGTAAATATTATTGGTGATAGTATGAAAAAGCTGCCGGTTATTACTTTGGTATTTTGCATTACAATTATTTTTTGCACGAGCATAAGCTCTGCAATAGACAAGGCAATGCTAACTGACACAAAGCAAAGGGATGATTTTACAATAGTAATTGACGCCGGTCACGGCGGCAAGGACGCAGGCGCAATAGGAGTAACCGGTAATTACGAAAAGGATATTAATTTGCCCATAGCTCTGGCATTATATGATTTTGTATCCGTAGCCGGTTGCAGCTCCGTTATGGTAAGAAACGGAGATTACGAGTTATACAAAAAAGGAGAGCAGCGCAACAAATCCGATTTGTACAACAGGCTGGATTTTGTAAACTCCGTACCCAATGCAGTACTGGTATCAATTCACCAAAATCACTTTGACAATCCGGCAGAGTGGGGGAGTCAGGTATGGTATTCTGCTAATAATGAAAAAAGCAGGTCCATTGCCGATTCGATACAAAATTCCATTGTCCGTAATTTACAGCCTAATAATGAGAGGCAAAACAAGGAGTCCGACGACAGTTATTATATTTTATACAAAGCAACAGTACCGTCGGTAATGGTGGAATGCGGATTCATAAGTAATGAGAACGAAAACAATTTGCTTCAGTCAGAGGAGTATCAGCACGATATGGCATATTCAATATTCCTTGGCTTGGAGGAGGAAGTATAATGGCAAAGAATAAATCGCTGTATGTCTGCAATGATTGTGGATACGAAAGTGCAAAATGGTATGGCAAATGTCCGGGCTGCGGAGAATGGAACACCATGGAGGAGCAGCTGCCAACAGTTATAACAAAGGGTGTAAGCAATGTAAAAAGAGCAACCTCTCAACCTGTTTTTCAATTGAGCGAGATTAACAGCACTATCGAAAGACGAATAAGCACCGGATTCAAAGAGTTTGACAGAGTGTTGGGTGGAGGAATAGTAGAGGGCAGTCTTGTGCTATTAAGCGGTGACCCCGGAATAGGTAAGTCAACTATTCTGCTGCAAATGTGCCAGCCGTTGGGGAATAATAACAAAAAGGTGCTGTACATCAGCAGTGAGGAGTCGGCTCGGCAAATCAAACTACGGGCAGGAAGATTACATATCAATACAGATTATCTCTACATTCTGGCACAAACCGATGTGTCCGTTATTGTAGAAACCATCAAGTCCGAAAAACCGGATGTTGTAATCGTTGATTCTATCCAAACCATGTCAATAGAGGATATTAGCTCTTCTGTAGGCAGCGTAACCCAGGTAAGAGAATGTACCAATGTGTTTATGCACCTTGCAAAAAGCCTCGAAATTCCTATATTTATCGTAGGCCATGTAAATAAGGACGGTGCTATCGCCGGTCCAAAGGTGCTGGAGCATATTGTAGATACTGTACTATACTTTGAGGGCGAGCGCAATTATTCATTCAGAATATTACGCAGTGTAAAAAACAGATTTGGCTCTACAAATGAGATTGGTGTATTCGAAATGACACAAGGTGGACTAAAAGAAGTCGAAAACCCATCACTAATGATGCTATCCGGCAGACCAAAAAACACATCCGGTACCTGTGTTGCATGCACAATGGAGGGCTCCAGACCGATTTTGGCAGAGGTACAAGGTCTTGTTACCTCATCCGGATTCGGCACGCCAAGACGAATGAGTACAGGCTTTGATTACAACAGAATGAATATGATTATTGCGGTGCTGGAAAAGAGGGCAGGGTTCTTCTTTAACGGAATGGATACATATCTCAATGTAATCGGCGGATTAAAACTGTACGAGCCTGCTGCCGACCTATGTGTGGCTTTAGCATTATTATCATCATTAAAAGACCAAGTGCTGAATGACGACACTCTGGCTTTCGGCGAAATAGGATTGGCAGGAGAAATTAGAGCCGTCAGCAACTGCGAACAACGAATCGCAGAGGCACAGCGCCTTGGATTCACCAAATGTATTATACCGTTCCACAACTACAAATCCTTGTCAAAGGAGCTAAAGGTTAGTATGGATATAGTTCCCGTACGGACAATTCGTGCCGCATTTGAGGCAATAACAGAATGATATTTAATATCTATCTGCCAAAACGGGGAGGATAAAAAATTAATACAATTTCGCAAAATTAATATTTTGCGAATAATAGGGGAGTAAAATAAAAATAATTACGAAATGCACATTCTAATTCAGATTTTCCCCGATAAACTAATAAACATAAGCAATCGTCCGTATTATCGACAATTGCTTATATTTTTCTTTACTCCTAAAAAAATTTTATTACCATATTACTGTTAAAAACTTTTCTATTGAATTAATCCATGCTCTTTGTTATACTTAATTACAGAATTGTATTTAATTTTGCGAAACTTGGTGTAATTATGAAGCGTGAAGATTTTTATACATTGCCTCCCTTGGTACAGGATTACTTGATTTACATAGAGGCTATCAAGGGTCACAGCGAATTGTCGGTATTGGAGTATGCCGGCGATTTGAGAACTTTTTTCAGATTTATTTCACAGCTGAAGCATCTTTGTTCCAAGGATTGCGAATTTAATGACATTGATATTAGCGGAATTGACATTGATATAATCAAGCAAATAACCCTTAATGACGCATATCAGTTTTTAATTTATTGCAAAAACGTACGCAAAAACAATGAAGCCACAAGAGCAAGACGCGTAATAGCGGTACGCAGATTCTTTACTTATCTAACAGATAATCTCGGCGTTTTGCCAACCAATCCAATGAAAAATCTGGATACTCCAAAAATCAAAAAAAGCCTGCCTAAATACTTGACTTTAGACGAGGCAAAAAAATTACTCTCTGTAATAGACGGTAAAAATAAAGAACGGGATTTTGCCATGATTACCCTGTTCCTTAACTGCGGAATGCGACTTGCCGAACTGGTTTCTATAGATTACAGTGATATAAAATCAGACGGTACGCTGGTAATCACCGGTAAAGGAAATAAGGAGCGCACAATATATCTCAACCAAGCGTGTGTTGACGCTATAGCGGACTACATGAAAGTGCGCCCTAATGACGGAGTGAAAGACAGAGCCTTGTTTTTGAGTGGCAGGAATCAAAGAATTAATCCAAGAACTGTAGAAATCACAGTACAAAAATATCTGGAAAAAGCAGGTCTTGGTGGTCGCGGATTATCCGTGCACAAGTTGAGACACACGGCAGCCACGCTTATGTATCAGCACGGCAATGTTGATGTACTTGTACTAAAAGAGATTCTTGGCCACGAAAACCTATCCACAACAGAAATATATACTCATATACAAAATGATGCCAGCAAGCAGGCAATTGATTCTAACCCGCTTGCTGACACAAAATCCGGCTTTAAATCTGAATAATTGATTGCAAAAGATATTGCAGCACTGCATTGACTATAGCAATTATCACTACAAAAAAACCGTAAAGCAAAAATGATTTTAGATACGATTTTAGATTAAATTCCTGAATCGTATCTATTTTTTTAGTTGTGGCGTCATATATGTATTTTGACAATTCGTTGCTGCATTTTATGGTAAACAACAGCACAGTTACCAGCGCAGTAATTTCCGGTATTATCATCAGCAAGGAATAGCCGATTCCCTTTACCGAATAAGTAACATAATAATGTGACAGCTTTATTCCTGTTATCACACCGACCACTAAAGGCAGAATATTTACAAACGGAAAACCGATAAGGCACAATCCCAATAATACAGTTATAACATAAACAGAAAAATAGGAACAAAAAAGATTAATAAAAATTGTAAAGTACTCATTATTATTTTCTGTAGTTAAGTCAATTATTTTTGCCACAATACTACTTTCGATATTACCGTAAAATACAGTTCCTATCAATAATCCGCAAATGTAGAAAATCCCCGGAAATATATACTCCCTGTTTTCAATTATTATTTGAAAGTAATTTGTTTTCTCTTTTATTTCAAAATTTTTGAACTCCTCCATTATTTCACCCTAAATTTTCTGTTAATTCTAATACGCAGCATACCCACAATGCCGGCAACCAAAACAATCAAAACCAATTTTATAAAAAAAAGAGATACAGTATTGTTTTTGAAGAGCAAATTAAACAGAGAGTATAATATTAACGGCGTTACACTAATAATTCCCAGTAATACTCCCCTACTCTTCCACCCCTTGCAGCTCATAAAAGAAACAACTGCAGCAGAAATAACACAAATTAATACAGTGATATATTTTGCACTGTCCAATTTTATATCAAATGCGTACATTAACTTTGCGCCTATATATCCAAACAACGCCGTTGTGCATATTGAGTATAAAATTGAGCGTAATATATACCATAGTATATTTTTGTCAGTCTTAACAACGGTAAAACTTTTCATAATAAAAACTCCCTTGCTTATCCAATACAGGATATTCAAGAGAGCTAATATTTATGCTATAGATAACAATTATTCCTTGTCTTTCTTTGCTTTATTATTTTTCTTTTCTTTGGCAGCTTCTCTTGCAGCCTCAACTTCCTTGCGATGCTGCTCAGTCTTGGTGACATTTGTGTTAACAGCCCAGCGCTGTATCTTCATCTTAGTTCTGTCGGCACCGGTCTCGATAACAAGGTCCTCCTCTCTGATAGTAACAACCTTGCCCACAATACCGCCAATAGTGATAATCTCATCACCAATCTCCAGAGATGAGCGCATCTCCTGCTCTTCCTTTTGGCGCTTCTTCTGTGGTCTGATCATCATAAAGTACATTACGGCAAGAAGTACTACCATAAGAATGATGTAAGATGTGGAGCCGCCTTTCTGTCCGCTTGCGGCAGCACCGCCTGCAGCCATTTGCAACAAAATTGGATTCATAATGAATTTCCTCCTAAATATTTAACATAACAACAATGATTATATAGTAAAATAGTAATAATTGCAAGTACTTTTTATATTCTTGTATCCAACAAGTCAACATATTCTTTTTTGTAATCGGCAAAAGAGTTGTTTTCGATATTAAACCTAATTTCAGCCATAAGATTATTATAGAAGTACAGATTATGAATTACCGCCAATCTCATACCGAGAATTTCTCCGGATTTTAGCAGATGTCTAACATAGGCCCGGGAGTAATTTTTGCAGGTGGGACAATTGCAGGTATCGTCAATGGGATGTGAGTCCAGCTGATATTTTGCGTTATTGATATTGATAATACCTTTTTTTGTAAATAACTGACCGTGTCTTGCATTACGGGATGGCATAACACAATCGAACAAATCAACACCTCTGCTGACTGCCTCCAGGATATTACCCGGTGTGCCCACACCCATAAGATACCTTGGCTTATTCTTCGGTGCGTATGGCTCTACAGCAGAAATAATTCTGTACATATCCTCCTTCGGTTCGCCCACAGCCAGACCGCCGATGGCATATCCGTCCAAATCCATCTTTGCTATCTCTTTCATATGATCGACTCTAAGATCGTCGTATGTACAGCCTTGATTAATGCCAAAAAGCAGCTGGTTTTTATTTATAGTATCGGGAAGTGAATTGAGTCTTTCCATTTCGGCTTTGCAACGCTCCAGCCATCTCAGTGTGCGAGTGCAGGCCTCTTTTGCGTACTTGTAGGTTGCAGGGTTTTCTACACATTCGTCAAAAGCCATAGCTATAGTTGAGCCGAGATTGGACTGAATTTGCATACTTTCCTCAGGTCCCATAAATATTTTTCTTCCATCAATATGGGAATTGAAAGTAACGCCCTCTTCTTTGATTTTGTTAAGCTTTGCTAAAGAAAAAACCTGGAAACCGCCGGAGTCTGTAAGGATAGGTCTGTCCCAATTTGTAAATTTGTGCAATCCGCCCATATCTCTGACTGCATCGTCGCCGGGTCTGACATGGAGATGATAGGTGTTGCACAGCATAACCTGAGCTCCAACCTCTTTCAAATCCATTGTGGACAATCCGCCCTTGATTGCTCCGCAAGTAGCAACATTCATAAAGGCAGGTGTTTGCACAGTACCGTGAACTGTCTCAAATACAGAGCGTCTTGCCTTGTCCTCTTGTTTAATTACAGAAAATTTCATATCAATTCCTCTATTTTATGAACATCGCATCGCCAAAGGAAAAGAATCTGTATTTTTCCTCTACCGCAGTTTTGTATGCGTTCATAACATTATCATAACCTGCAAATGCAGAAACAAGCATTATCAGCGTGCTTTCCGGCAGATGAAAGTTTGTTACCTGGGCATCAACACATTTGAACTCGTAACCGGGATAAATAAATATACTGGTATCGTCTTCGTCCTCACAGATGCAACCGTTCTTTGTTGCTACGGATTCCAGCGTTCTTGTACTTGTTGTTCCTACAGCTATTACACGGCCGCCATTACTCTTTGTATTATTTATTAGGTCAGCGGTCTCTTTACTTATATGGTAGTGTTCGCTATGCATTTTGTGGTTGGTTACATCATCAACTTTTACCGGTCTAAAGGTTCCAAGCCCCACATGCAATGTAACATAGCCTATATTTATACCTTTTGCCTTAATTTTTTCCAGCATTTCTTTTGTAAAATGTAGGCCGGCGGTAGGCGCTGCAGCCGAACCTAATTCCCGTGAATATACAGTCTGGTAACGCTCGCCGTTTTGTAATTCCTCGGTTATGTACGGAGGCAATGGCATCTTGCCTATTTTGTCGAGAATACTGTATATTTCCTTGCTGTCACAATCAAACCTGATTACTCTGTTACCATCCTCGGTAATACCAATTACCTCGCAATCAACAACTCCCTCGCCAAAACTGAACTTAGTGCCGATTTTTGCTCTTTTGCCTGGTTTGCACAAGCATTCCCAAATATTATTTTCGCTCTGCTTTAGAAGTAAAAATTCAACATAAGCTCCTGTGTCGTGCTTTGTGCCGTATATTCTCGCAGGGATAACCCTGGTATCATTGAGTATCATGGTGTCACCCGGTTCAAGGTAATCAATCAAATCCCTAAAGAATTTGTGTTCAATTTTTCCGGTATTCCTATCCAAAATCATTAATCTGCCGGAATCTCTCGGTTCTACCGGTGTCTGCGCTATTAATTCTGACGGCAAATCGTAATAAAAATCCGATGTTTTCATTAATTATCTCCAAAATTAAAATATATAATTGACATATTTATATTATAAGTGATATTATATACTATATTATGCAGTTGTGGATTACCACAAGTTCATATATTATAATGCATATTTGCAATTATTACAAGTTGTAAGGAGATATTTTTATGAAAAAGTTTAAGGTAGGTATTGTTGGCGCAACCGGTATGGTAGGCCAAAGATTTATGACATTACTTGCTGAACATCCTTGGTTTGATGTTGTTGTACTGGCAGCTTCTGCAAGAAGTGCAGGCAAGCCTTACGCAGAGGTTATCGGTAACAAATGGTGCATGGACTGTGAGTTGCCCGAAAAATATAAAAACATGGTCATTATGGACGCTACAGGCGACATCGACAAAATCACTTCTATGGTAGATTTTGTTTTCTGCGCAGTTAATATGAAGAAGGACGAAATTAAAGCCCTTGAGGAAGAGTACGCTAAGCACGAGTGCCCTGTTGTATCAAACAATTCGGCCCATAGATTTACTCCCGATGTTCCTATGGTTGTGCCGGAGCTTAACGCTGACCACATCAAAATTATTCCAGAACAAAGGAAAAGGCTTGGTACAAAGCGTGGTTTCATCGCTGTAAAATCTAACTGCTCATTGCAGTCCTATGTACCTGCCCTCTTCCCCCTTCACAAGGATTTTGGCGTAAAGGATGTTCTTGTCTGCACATATCAGGCAATAAGCGGTGCCGGCAAAACCTTTGACACCTGGCCGGAGATGATTGACAATGTTATCCCCTACATTGGCGGCGAGGAAGAAAAGAGCGAAAAAGAACCGTTAAAGCTGTGGGGCAAGATTGAGGGCGACCATATTGAGCACGCAACCAAGCCAAACTTCACTGCTCAATGTATCAGAGTTCCTGTATCAAACGGCCATCTCGGCGCTGTATTTGTAAACTTTGAAAAGAAACCGACTCAGGAACAAATGATTGATATTTGGAACAACTTTAAGGGCAGAGCACAAGAGCTTGAGCTACCGTCTGCACCGAAGCATTTTCTAAATTATTTTACCGAACCTGACAGACCGCAAATCAACAGCGAAAGAATGCTGGAAAACGGTATGGCAGTATCCATCGGAAGACTTCGTGAGGATACCCAGTATCAATACAAATTTGTTTGTCTGTCACACAACACCCTTCGCGGCGCTGCCGGCGGCGCAGTACTTCTTGCTGAGCTTCTTGCGGCAGAAGGCTATATGGACTAATTCGAACTATATAAAGGAGATTCATTATGAAAGAACCTGTTTTTACCGGCTCAGCAGTAGCCATTATTACCCCGATGAACGAAGATTTCAGCGTAAATTACAACGAATTCAAGAAATTCATTGACTGGCAGATTGACAACGGCACTGACGCAATCGTTGTCTGTGGTACTACCGGCGAGTCCTCAACCCTCAAGACTGTTCACCACCTTGAGGCTATCAAGTTCTGTGTTGATTATGTAAACGGCAGAGTACCTGTAATTGCAGGCGCAGGCTCCAATAACACAGAATGTGGCCTTGACTTGGCTGTAAAGGCTTGTGAATATGGTGTTGACGCTCTGCTTCTTGTTACTCCGTATTACAACAAGTGTACCCAAAAGGGTCTCATCAAGCACTACACAATGTATCATGAGGCTACTAATGTGCCTCTTATTCTCTACAATGTTCCGTCAAGAACAGGCGTTAACATTGCGCCGGAAACCCTTAAGGAATTATCCAAATTACCGCGAATCAACGGTGTTAAGGAAGCATCCGGTAACATCAGCCAAGTTATGAAAATTCGCGCCCTGTGCGGTGATGAGCTTAACATATGGAGTGGTAACGACGACCAGATTCCCGCAGTAATGAGCTGTGGAGGTAAGGGTGTAATCTCTGTGCTGGCTAATATATGCCCACAAGAAACACACGATATGGTACAGGCATATTTGGATGGCGATGCAAACAAATGTACCGATATGATGGCAGAGTATCTTGAGCTTGCGAACGCAATGTTTGTAGAGGTTAACCCAATTCCTGTAAAAGCCGCATGCAATATGATGGGATGGAATGCAGGTCCCTGTAAGATGCCACTGTGCGAAATGACTGATGAACATACTGCATATGTAGAAAGCGTTATGAAGAAGTACGGTCTTATTAAGTAACATAATCAGAGGAAGTATAAATGACAGATATTATTATTACCGGTGCTTGCGGAAAAATGGGCAAGGTTATCCAGAGCATAGTCGCAAATCGTGATGATTGCAGAGTAATTGCAGGAGTTGACTTGTACGATGACGGCCAAAGGGATTTTCCCGTTTACAAAAAATTCGCAGAAATAAAAGAAAGTGCCGATGTTGTAATCGACTTTTCAAACCCATCTGTTCTTGACGATATGTTGGAATTCGGCAAAAGCACAAATACCCCGCTGGTTATTGCAACGACCGGATTTGATGATTGCCAAAAAAAGCAAATTGCCGATGCGTCAAAGGATTGTCCGATATTCTTTACATACAATTACAGCCTGGGTATCAACCTTTTGGTTAATCTTGCAAAAAAGGCTACCCGGATTCTTGGGGATGAGTTCGACATAGAGATAGTGGAACAGCACCATAATACGAAGATAGATGCCCCATCAGGAACAGCGCTTATGCTGGCAGATGCCATAGCAGAAGAATTTGAGAAGCCCATGCGATACGAATATGACCGTCACTCCAAGAGAGAAAAGCGCTCAAAGGACGAAATCGGTATTCACTCTGTTCGCGGCGGCACAATTGTCGGCGAGCACGATATTATATTTGCCGGCAGAGACGAAATCATTACACTGTCACACTCTGCAAGGTCAAAAGAGGTCTTTGCTGTAGGCGCAGTAAATGCTGCCGTTTTTATGGCCGGCAAAGACGCAGGAATGTACGATATGAGCCAACTGGTTGGATAAGAAAAAAACAGCACCCCATTAGACTAATTTGTCTAATGGGGTATTTTTGTACTCTATCCAAAGAAATTAGGAATACCGTCGTTCATCCATCCGGCAATCTCTATCCCCTGAGGACAGTGATTTTGGCACTTTTTGCAATTGATACAGGAATCAGCCCTGACATCAATTTTATTGTAGGTTTCGATGCCCTCTTCTTTGGTAATCTCTTCATTTTTTACTTTGTTGTATGTTGCGAATATTGTACTAATTTTTACACCCTGGGGACAATCGGCACAGTAGTCACATCCGGTACAAGGAATAATATCTTTATTATTAATAATAGCAGCGGTATTTTCGCATATTTTGTACTCAGTTTCTGTAAAAGGAACAAAATTTGTAAGACTATTCAGATTATCCTTCATTTGTTCGGTGCTGTTCATACCGCTGAGAATAGTTAATACATTTGGATAGCTTGCTACGAAACGAATAGCCCAGGACGCTATGGAGGCATCGGGACTGTGCTGTTTCATTATCTTTTCTGCCTCATCGGGAACATCTGCCAGCTTGCCGCCTCGCACCGGTTCCATAACAATCACAGGAATTCCGGCGTCGGTAAGCAACTGATACTGAGTTTCGGCATCCTGATTTTTCCAATCAAGATAGTTCATCTGTATCTGGGCAAAATCCCAATGATGAGCGGCAATAATTTCCTTTAAGTCCTGAATAGTGCCATGGAATGAGAATCCAATATTCTTGATTAAACCTGCTTCCCTTTTCTTTAGCAAAAAGTCATAGGCACCGTATTCTTCGCACTTTTTGAAATTCTTGCCGTCAAGAGAATGAAGAAGATAAAAATCAAAACAATCAATTCCTGTTCTGTCTAATTGTTTTTGGAATATCTTTTCCATATCTGCGGGCTTTTTGCACAGCCAAATCGGCAGCTTATCTGCTAAAAAATATGTATCACGAGGATATTTTCGCAACGCTTGACCTATGAATTTTTCGCTTTTGCCGGCATGGTACATATATGCAGTATCGTAATAATTGACACCGTTGGCATACGCCAGGTCAACAATCTCTTGCGCCTTATCGTAATCAATAAGCGGATTTGCTTCCCTCTTGAGTATCGTTTTGCATGGAAGTCTCATATTACCCAATCCTAATCGGGATACCTGATGCTCCTTATATTTAACTCTATCTACCATAATAACATCTCCAAAAAAATAATAGGCAAGTTACCTCGCCTATTATTCTATCACAAACAATATAATTTGTCTATATTATTCTTTTGTCCAGGTTGTTCCCTGTCTTGTATCCTTCAGTATGATGCCTCTTGCTTTAAGGTCGTCCCTGATTTTATCAGCTGTGGCAAAGTCCTTGTTTGCCTTCGCTTCCTGACGCTTCTTAATCAGTTCCTCAATTTCTGCATCAAGGTCGTTTGATTTACGATTATAAAGCAATCCAAGTACATCGCATAATTCGTCAAATACTTTTGCGGCATGCTCGCATACACTCTTGGAAACAGGCTTGCCAATAATCTTTGTGTTAATGTCTTTTACCAATTCAAACAGAACCGAAATTCCGTCTGCTGTATTGAGGTCATCGTCCATAACATCAATAAATCGATCCCTACGGTTGTTAATTACAGCAATTATATCTGCGTCAACTTCTGTATCTGTTGCGTTTTTGATAGCAAAATCGAGGCTCTCACGGCAGGTGTACAAACGCTCAAGTGCAGCCTTGCACTGTTCAATGATTTCCAGATTATAATTGATTGGAGAACGGTAATGAGAAGAAATAAGAAAATATCTGATTACCTCATATCCGTAAACATCTGCAATTTCTCTGACTGTTTTGAAGTTGCCCAGCGACTTGCTCATTTTTACATTGTCCACATTTATATATCCGTTGTGCATCCAGTATTTGGAGAATGTGCAGCCGTTAGCCGCCTCACTCTGGGCAATCTCGTTTTCGTGGTGAGGGAATATCAAATCCTGACCTCCGCAATGAATATCAATTGTATTGCCAAGATACTTTCTGTTCATAGCAGAACACTCGATATGCCAGCCGGGTCTTCCCTTTCCCCAAGGAGAATCCCAGTACGGCTCTCCCTCTTTTGCAGCCTTCCACAAAGCAAAATCAAGCGGGTCCTCTTTTTTGTCACCAACGGCAATTCTTGCGCCTGATTGCAAATCCTCAATCGGTTGGTGGGACAGCTTGCCGTAACCGTTGAACTTGAGGGTACGATAGTACACATCACCGTCAACTGCGTAAGCAAATCCTTTTTCTTCAAGTGATTTAATTATGGCAATTATCTCGTCGATATTCTCTGTAGCCTTGGGGTGAATTGTTGCATCCTTAAAATTAAGGCCGTGTGCATCCGTCCAAAATTCTTCTATATACTTTTTGCTGATTTCCTCAAAAGTACTGTTTTCTTCATTAGCACGATTGATAATTTTGTCATCAACATCGGTAAAGTTCTGTACAAATTTTACATTATATCCCCTATATTCCAAATACCTTCTAAGAACATCAAATACACACAGGGGTCTGGCATTACCTATGTGGATATAATTATAAACTGTTGGTCCACATGCGTAAATCTTGACTTCATTTTTGTCATTTGGCACAAACTCTTCCTTTGTCCTGGACATTGTGTTAAATATTTTCATTAAGCTTTTCCTCCAATTCCTTTACTTTATTTTGCAATTCTGTAATTTGCTCTTGATTGCTTGTAATTGCTGTCATCAACGGATTGGGAATATGAATCTGGTCAAGATCATCAACCCTCTCGCCGTCAATTTTAACCACAGTACCGGGAATACCTACTACTGTTGAATTAGGCTCCACATCCTTAACCACAACAGCGCCTGCCGCAACCTTTGCATTTTTGCCGATTGTTATAGGGCCAAGCACCTTTGCACCTGCGCCAATCATAACGCCACTCTCGATAGTGGGGTGACGCTTGCCTTCGTCCTTGCCGGTACCGCCGAGTGTGACACCCTGATATATCATCACATCGTCACCAATCTCAGTAGTCTCGCCGATAACAATACCATGACCGTGGTCAATAACCACTCGCTTGCCTATAGTAGCACCGGGATGTATCTCTATACCCGTGTTATGTGCGGAGCGTTGACTGATTGCTCTGGCAACAAATGGCATATTATGACGATAAAACCAATTGGCCCTTTTGTGAGAGCGTAACGCCTTAAAACCTGGGTACAGCAAAATAATTTCCAGTGGATTATGTGCTGCAGGGTCATGGTCAATAAAGCTTCTCACATCCTCCATATAACTATTGAACATATATTCATCTCCAAAAAATAATGCCCCCGTCCGTAAGGACAGAGGCAATAATAACTGCGGTTCCACTCTGATTTATTCTCCGGCTACCAATATAGCCTTGGCTTATAACGGGGCGACCGTCCTGACATACTGATTTCCGCCAGGCTGCTCGTGGGTGCATTTCGCTAAGCTGCTTGTACAGAATTCACACCGTCATCTGCTCTCTTTGACAAGCTCACTGAGTTACTTCTCCCAGTCAATACATTTTAATTATACTAATATTATATTCAATTATGCAAAAATTGCAAGTATTATTTTGTCTTAATCAAATACCAGCCGTCCTTTGCATACTTAATGCCGCTGACAAGTGTTATAACAGCGTCAATCCAAAATGCAATAGTTACATAAATCTCAAACCACTGTGGCAATGCACCGATAACAGGGTCTCCGTCCTTGGACAAAATTGCCAAAAGAAGAAAGCACATACCTGTTGTTGACATCTGCAAAAAAGTCTTAGCCTTACCAAGCTTGTTGGCGGCAATAACCTCGCCCTCGGCAGTAGCAGCCATTCTTATTCCTGCCACCAAGAATTCCCTTGCCAACATAATCATAATAACCAGTTCTGTATGCCATCCTACATTTACAAATACGAGAAAAGCGGCAAAAACCAATGATTTGTCTGACAAAGGGTCCATAAGCTTGCCGAAATCGGTAACAAGTCCTCTTTTTCTTGCAATGATTCCATCCACCTTGTCGCTCATACAAGCAACAAAGTATATAAGCAAAGCCGCAACCCAGTGATACCTGAATTCAATCAGCGAAGTTGCAAGCAAAAAAGGTATGCAGCAAAATCTAAATACAGTAATCTTGTTAGGTAAATTCATTATACCATCTCTCCAATCAAATCATATCCGTCAAAATCAGTAATAATAACATTTACAAACGAGCCGATTTCTATCTTATTCTTGGCGGTAAATATTATGCCCGTGTCAATGTCGGGAGCATCCATATATGACCTGCCAATATACCGTCCGTCATCTTCGCAGGAATCAACAATTACAGTATATTCCTTGCCAATTCTGTCTTTGTTACAATCCAGCGTAACACCATACTGAATATCCATAATCAGCTCTTGTCTGCGATTCTTTGTATCCTCATCCAACTGATTGTCCATATCGTATGCTAAAGTATCTTCCTCCGAAGAAAAAGCAAAGCAACCCATTTTGTCAAATTTTACATCTTTAACAAATCGGCACAAATCCTCAAATTGCTCCTGTGTTTCCCCGGGAAAACCGACCATCAGAGTACTGCGCAAAATCAAATCGGGAATTTCACTTCGCAGTTTAGCAATAAGCTCTCGATATGTATCACCGGTGCCCACCCTGTGCATATTCCTCAGCACATCAGGGTGACTGTGCTGCAGCGGAATATCAAGATAATTACATATTTTTTCTTCGCTCTTGATAACATTAATCAGAGAATCTGTAATTCGTTGGGGGTAACAGTAAAACAGTCTAATCCACTCTATACCTTCAATTTTGACAAGCTCTTTCAGCAGTTTGTCAAGTGAATATTCGCCGAACAGGTCATAGCCGTATTTAGTAGTATCCTGTGCAATGAGAATAATTTCTTTAACACCGTTATCGGCAAGCTGCTCAGCCTCGCTAATAATGGATTCCATAGTCCTTGACCTGAATTTGCCCCTAATTCCGGGAATGGCACAAAAAGAGCATTTATTGTCACAGCCCTCAGCAATCTTTAGGTATGCCCAATGGTTTGGGGTGGTGGTAATTCTCTTGTCATCAATGGACAAAAAGCATTTGTTGGGAAAAGATGTAGTTTCTATTCCCATCAGCGCCTTTTGGCATACCTTAACTATATCGGCATTTGCGCCGATACCTATTACGGCGTCAACCTCATCCATTTCTTTTTTAACTTCGTCCTGATACCTCTCAGCCAGGCAACCGGTTACAACAATAGCAGATATTACACCTGCATTTTTGTACTCAGCTACCTCCAGAATAGTCTCAATAGCCTCTGTTTTTGCAGCCTCTATAAATCCGCAGGTATTAATTATCATAAGGTCGGATTCTTCTATACTGTTTACTATTTCAAAGCCCGCATCCACAAGTTTGGCAAGCATAGCTTCGCCGTCAACCTGATTCTTTGGACAACCCAAGGAAATCATACCGATTTTGTATTTATTCATCAAAGCCTTCAATCTCAATTTTTCTAAATGCAGACTTAATATCGGAATACGAAAAGCCTTTGCGAAGTAATGCGTTGGTCACCTTTTCTGTTCCGTTGTCTGCCAACAGTTTATTTCTATACTTAGTGCACAACAGGTCATACACAGCCGATTCATTGTCGAACTCATATTCGCCGATAACATCGTTTGTTATATCAGCCGGTATGCCCCGTTTGTAAAATTCTTGCTTCACAAAGGATTTGGACATTTTTTTGCCTTCGACGAGATATTGGAGCAAGGACTTTGCATATCTATAGTCGTCCAAATACCCAAGCTCTTTCATTCGCCGGATAGCTTTGTCGGCATTGCCCTCATCAATACTTCGCAGCAGCTTTGTACGCAATTCCTTTGTTGAATGGTCACGGCGGGACAGCAGGTCATAGCATTTGTCCAGCGCTTTTTTGTACTGTATTGCATCAACTAATGCATCCCATTCGTCCTGACTGATTTCTGTGCCGTCCTTAATACTATGGTCTGCCCAAAAATCAATATCGGTGGTAATTTGGTACTCATCGTCTATCAACAAATGAATTTTTTTACCTCTGCCGCGATTATGCGAAATAATCATCAGTCTTCGTCATCATCTATAGCAATATCAAGCTTAGCCATTGCCGCTGCCCTTGTTTGGGTAACGGATTTTGCCGCAGAAACCTTTTCTTCAGATGCAACACTTTCTTCTGCATCCTTTTTTACAAGAGCGTCCTTGATTTGCTGTTCTACCGTTTTTGCAAACTCGGTATCTGTCTTTATTAATTCCTTAAGCTTGTCCCTACCCTGGAATCTCTGGTCGCCGTAGGAGAACCAAGAGCCGCTTTTCTTGATAATGCCAAGGCTGACAGCAAGGTCTGCAATCTCGCCATCCTTGTCAATACCTGTTCCGTACATAATATCAAATTCGGCGCTCTTGAATGGCGGAGCAACCTTGTTCTTTACAATTTTTGCCCTTGTGCGAGAACCTACGAATTCATTACCCGGTGCTTTAAGCTGCTCTATCTTTCTTACATCAATACGCATTGAGGCATAGAATTTCAGAGCTCTGCCTCCGGTGGTAACCTCAGGATTACCGTAGATTACGCCAACCTTTTCGCGCAGCTGATTGATAAAGATGATGATACAATTGGATTTATTAATAGCGCCTGCAAGCTTGCGCAGAGCCTGGGACATAAGTCGTGCGTGAAGACCTACATGGGAGTCACCCATGTCACCCTCAATTTCACTTCTGGGAACAAGTGCGGCAACAGAGTCAACAACAATAATATCAACTGCACCTGAACGAACAAGCTGTTCTGTAATTTCCAGTGCTTGCTCACCGTTGTCAGGCTGTGCTACCAAAAGGGAGTCAACATCTACTCCGAGATTTGCAGCGTATGATGGGTCCAACGCATGCTCGGCGTCTATGAATGCTGCTTCGCCGCCAATCTTTTGTGTTTCAGCTACGCAGTGCAGAGCCAATGTTGTTTTACCTGATGACTCAGGACCGTAGATCTCTATTATTCTTCCCTTTGGCAATCCGCCGATACCGGTTGCAAGGTCCAGAGTCAGCGAGCCGGTTGACACAGCATCAACCTTTAGCTTACTTGTTTCTCCAAGGCGCATGATAGCACCTTGTCCATAGGTTTTTTCAATTTGCTTTAATGCTGATTCAAGTGCAGCGCGCTTGTCACTTGCTTTCTTATCTGTTGGCATTTCAATCCTCCAAATATATATTTAATATTTTTTATTTATTATACTAAATGTGGTATAAAAATTCAAGGAATTAATGAGAATTCCACATTATTTTAGACTATATTACAAAATTATTAAAAAAATGCTTGCATTTTGTCTTTGTATCTGTTAATATATATCCGTTCTAAATTATTAAGGAGGTGTTCGCAAATGGCTAAATGTGAATACTGTGGAAAAGAAATGTCCTTTGGTATAAAGGTATCACACTCACACAGAAGATCAAACAGAACCTGGAAACCTAACATCAAAAAGGTAAAGGCTATCGTTAATGGCTCACCTAAGAGAGTTTACGTTTGCACAAGATGCCTTCGTTCAGGTAAGGTAGAAAGAGCGTAATCGTAAAAAAGGAAAACCGTCTTATGACGGTTTTATTTTTTACAACAAATTATTATTCCTTCCTGTTCGACGCCCCTTGCCGTAAAAAAGCCCCGACCATAGTAATAGCGAATCAAACTCATCTCTTTTCATTACGAATTCTCCTTTGCGGTGTTGATGGAAGATATGAGCATTCTGCGTATAGAACCGCAATCGTGCAATACAGTTTTTGCGACATCATCAGAGATAATGCTCGCTTTTTGTGCGATTTCAATCCAGTATTCTGTTTCGTAGCATTCTTTCAAAGCAATATGCAATTTAGCGATAAAATCGGGACGGCTGTGAGCATATTTCGCCTCTCGGATATTTGCGCCGATGCTTGTGCCGCTTCGCTCAAGTTGATTAGACAAGGAATAGTGTCCTTTGATGCTATCGGTCAGTTTTAAGATTTGAATCGCAAATTCTGTTGACATATCAGCAAGTTTGTTTTCAGCCATACTATCACCTCATTTACCCCGATTGTACCACACATTTGCAAACTTTTAAATGAAATCGCGCAAGCGCGATGAAATCCTCACTCCACTCGGATGAAATCTGCTTCGCAGATGAAATTAAATCCGTCCTTATCTCCCGACGAAGTCGGATTTCATCACGAAGTGATTTCATCCCACGAAAGCGGGATTTATCCCGTCCGATAGGACGGTTTTAGTTGAAAAGAGCCCACACTTGTCGTAGACAAATGCGGACTCTTTTCTGGTGCCGGCGGCGGGGGTCACCACGCAGACTACCGTCTGCTACATGCCCCCGTCAGCGAAAACAGTCCACCGGACTGTTTTCTTCCGCGATGCTATCGCATCGCTCCTTCCTATTCGACGCCCCTTGCCGTAAAAAAGCCCCGACCATAGGTCGGTGCTTCTTTGGTGCCGGCGGCGGGGGTCGAACCCGCACCCTGTTGCCAGGACTGGATTTTGAGTCCAGCACGTCTGCCAATTCCATCACGCCGGCATATTTACTTTACTGGTGCTGGTGACCGGACTTGAACCGGTACGGTATTTCTACCGAGGGATTTTAAGTCCCTTGCGTCTGCCGATTTCGCCACACCAGCACAACACTAATATTTTATATGATTTTTTCTACAATGTCAAGTAATAATTTTATGCTTTATTTTTTCGTAAACCTCAACAACCTTAAATTTTACTACACAATTGTTTGAAGTAACAAACTCAAATTCATCCTTTGTTAATTCATCGGATAAATCATCGGTACAGCCGCTAAGGCACACCTGCGGAAACATTACACACCACCAGTTATGTCCGGCTCCACTTCCGATAATAACCTTGATTGAATTGTACACTCCCGACGGAAGTGTAAAGTTATCATATTCTCTGGTATCGAAATATTCCTTTGTAACCATAGCAGATACACTATACTCTCCGTCCAAAGCAGATTCTGCAATGCTTGTGATTTTGTCAATATTATTGTTAGCAGTGCATATCGCGTCATCAAGGGTTTTGCATTGCAAAAATAAATTCCGGGTTTCTTTTAGTATTAAATCACGCACCTCCAGCTTTAGATTCTGGTCATAATCGCTGTCGCTGTTGGCCAATATGTGTAATCTGAGCACTTTTTCGCTTATATCCTCACTTATGTTAATAAATGGTGCAAACAAAGAAATAAGAAACGCAAAGCAAACAAATATCGGTACAAATAAATTAAGTTTTTTTAACATACAAATCACCAATCCTTTACTTAAGAATTGGTGATTTTTTCCGTTATTATTCAGTTATTTTTGAAATTCTGCAGCCTTTGCTGATTGGCATACAAAGGGAAATATCCTTTGCGTATTCTGTCAACTCACCGGCAGCAGACTCGGCATCATCCTTATTAACATATATGCCGAAAATTGTTGGTCCGGAGCCACTCATACATACTCCCAAGGCGTTATGCCTGCGCATTATTTCTTTTATTTCGACTCTGTTGGGAACGGCTATAAACTGTTCAAATACATTTTCCATCTTACTGCATATAGACATCAGATCTCTCGATTGCATTGCGCACAGCATACCCAGTTTGTCAGGAGTGTGATTTTTTCCGCAGGAATCAAACTGAGAATATGCCTGTCCGGTGTTAACCGAATATTCAGGCTTAGCCAACAGAACATAACATTTCTTCAGTGGTTTAACATTGCTAATAACATCGCCGATACCCTGGCACAGCTTTGTACCGCCCACTATACAGAACGGCACATCTGCGCCAACCTGTGCTCCAATCCTGCACAATTCGTTGTCATCGATATTTGTTTTGTAAATCTTGTTGAGCGCAACAATAACTCCGGCGCCGTCAGCGCTGCCTCCCGCAAGGCCGGCTGCGTGGGGTATCCTTTTTTGAATGTGAATATGCACTCCTCTGTCCTTTATTCCCCTATGCTCAAAAAAGGCTTCTGCAGCCTTGTAGGCGATGTTGCTGCTATCAATAGGTATATCATCAATATTGCAGGATATAGTGATTCCGTTCTTTTTATCCTGCTTTTCCACTGTAATTGTGTCATAGATTCCAACACTTTGCATAATCATAAACAAATCATGATAACCGTCGGTTCTGGTGCCCACAATATCCAGCATAAGATTTATTTTTGCATAAGCTTTTACTTCAATTTTCATAATTTATCCTCTACTCAATTGGCATTTGATACGGAATTCTATTTTTAAATACCGTAAATTCCTTATAGCCGCATTCCTTCAAAATATCATACCCTTGACTGATGCCCTGACAGATTTTTTCTTTATAATGTGAATCCGAGCCTACTGTAATCAACCGGCCTCCCATATCGTGGTATCTTTTTATCAAATCGATACCGGGTAGTGTACTGTCGATAGCCATAAACAAACCAGATGTGTTTACTTCGAGAGCTTTGTCATTTCTTATTAAAGTATTAAATATAGCATCTATTATGTCATAGTACTTGCTCAAGTCAACACAAACACCCTCTCTTTCAACAATATAACGAAGAGGATAGGTAAGATGAGCCAAAGTATCGGTTTTGTTCCATTGTGCCAATTCCAGCTCATTTTCAAAATACTTTGTAAGCAGACTGTCTATATCATATTTTTTGTAATCCAAAAAGTAAAAATCTTCCATACCGTCTAGATTATGAATGGAGCCGATAATTATGTCATAGTCGTGTGAATTAATGATTTTTAACGCCTTGTCCTTTTGGTAAATCCCCTGTCCAAGTTCAATGCCTTGCAGCAAGGTAATTTGTCCGCAATATTCTTCCTTTACTGCAGATGTGTCATCATACTGGTTATTTGCGAATATATCAAAATCATCGTCGCCGTCAATATCGCAATGGTCCGTGATTGCAATACCGATTCCGCCCTTTAACATCAGGCTTTCGCAAAGCTCTTTACAACTGTCGTTGCCGTCAAAGGAATGATTAGAATGAGTATGGGTATCAAAAATGTTCTTATATTTCATTGCAATTCTCCTTATGGGATATATTTTAGCATATTATATAAGTTTTTTAAATAACTTTTGTACATTTGTTGAAAAAATATAACTTGTTTGTTATAATATTAAAAATATTTAGGAGGATAATAATATGAGATGTGTAATTACTGTAGTCGGTAAAGATATGGTGGGTATTCTTGCGAAAGTATCAAGCATCTGCGCCGACTGTAATGTAAATATATTAGAGGTGACACAGAGCATTCTGCAGGATATGTTCTGTATGATAATGCTGGCTGATACCACACAGGCAACAGTTGATTTTACAACACTTGCTGACCAACTGGAGAATTGCGGCAAGGATAACGGGCTTTCCATCCACGCAATGCATGAGGACATCTTCAACTCAATGCACAAAATATAGGAGGTCAGCATTTTGATTAATACATACGATATATTAGAAACCATAAAGATGATACAGGACGAATGTCTTGACATCAGAACTACAACAATGGGTATCTCCCTACTGGATTGCGGTGACAGCGATATTGACAAGTCCTGCCAAAAGGTGTATGACAAAATCTGTCGCAAGGCAGAAAACCTTGTAAAGACAGGTAACGATATTGAGAGAGAATATGGAATTCCCATAATAAACAAGCGCGTCAGCGTTACACCTATTTCCATTCTTGCCGGTATCAGCGGCGGAGACCCGATAAAGTATGCTCTTGCCCTGGATAAGGCCGCAAAGGAAATCGGAGTTAACTTCATCGGAGGTTATTCCGCTTTGGTACAAAAGGGCTTTGCCGCAGGTGACTTGGAGCTAATCAACTCAATTCCCGAGGCACTGGCAAGGACCCAATTTTTGTGTTCATCAGTTAATATCGGCTCAACAAAGGCCGGAATTAATATGGATGCCGTAAAGATTATGGGCCAAAAAATCAGAGAAGCCGCAGAACTGACAAAGGATAATCAGTGCATAGCTGCAGGAAAGCTGGTAGTGTTCTGCAACGCTCCGGAGGATAATCCCTTTATGGCAGGTGCTTTTCACGGTGTATCCGAGCCTGACTGCGTAATTAATGTCGGGGTTTCCGGACCCGGTGTTGTAAGAGCCGCAGTATCAAAGTATCCCGACTATTCAATTAACGAAATTGCAGAATTAATTAAGAAAACCGCATTCAAGATTACCAGAATGGGCCAGCTGGTAGGTACAGTAGCCAGCGAAAGACTGGGCGTACCCTTCGGTATTGTTGACCTTTCACTGGCGCCAACACCTGCAGTTGGTGATTCTGTAGCGCATATTCTGGAAGAGATTGGATTGGAGCAATGCGGAGGTGCCGGCACAACAGCCTGTCTTGCAATGCTCAACGATGCAGTTAAGAAAGGCGGAGTTATGGCCTCATCAAGCGTTGGCGGTTTGTCCGGAGCATTCATTCCTGTTTCTGAGGACGCCGGTATGATTAATGCTGCCAAATCAGGAGCCTTGTCTATCGAAAAGCTTGAGGCAATGACTGCTGTATGTTCGGTAGGCTTGGATATGATTGTAATTCCGGGTGATACGACTGCCGAGGTAATCAGCGGAATTATCGCAGACGAAGCGGCAATCGGTATGGTGAATTGCAAAACAACAGCTGTCAGGGTTATCCCGGCTATAGGCAAGAATGTAGGCGATGAACTGGAATTCGGAGGCTTGTTGGGTAGCGGCCCGGTAATGAAAATAAACACAAAACAACCAACAAGGTTTATTAACAGAGGCGGAAGAATTCCTGCACCGATGCACTCACTTAAAAACTAAAATACAAAGCCGGTCAAATAGACCGGCTTTCAGCGTGTAGAAAAAGTCAAATTATAAATTCTACACGCTGACAGACTTCGAGAAATGGGATTGAATTTCGTTTTCTTGCGAGGGAAGATGTACGATGGTACCTCGACTGAGCAAAAAACGAAAAACGCCAAAGCGGCTTAGATTTATCATTAGATGTCTAAGCCGCTTTTGTAATCTCTACGAGTGCGATAAATCGCACCCACCTTTCTTTACTCAAGAGAGGCAGAAATCGGTTACATATTATATTATTTGGCGTGGTTCAAACCACTTTATCGACAGTCTGCGGCTCAGGGATTTTGCTCCCTGAGCCTTTGCCATGCCGAACGAATAGTGAAAATGTTTTTCTCATAGGAAATGACCTTATATTAATTGGGTCTGATATTTATGTACCATAATTTTTGCTCAAATAATTGCCCTTGTCAATTAACTCCACAAATGCCGGATGCTCCGAGCCTGTTGTATTGGGTGTGTGATATGTCAAATATATCTTGCCGTTTTTATGCGGATAATGCCCGACTTTTGCTTTTTTCGGGCAATTGGGATATTACCATTGCCACAAAGATAACGGCGCAGCCGGTCAGCTCCTTGGCACTGAGCTTGTCACCCAGTATCAGCCAGCCTGCCAGCACGGAGAATGCGGACTCCAGGCTCATCAGCAGGGAGGCAACTGTGGGATTCAGGTCCCGTTGACCTACGATTTGCAGAGTAAAGGCGGTTGCGCCTGCCAGCACACCGGCATATAGCAGCGACACCCAGACTCCTGTGCTTGCCAGCGACTGATACCACTGTGCGATACCGGCGACGGACGCCTTCATATCGAAAAAGAACATCAGTATTCCCGACAGTATTGCCGCTGTTGCAAATTGTACGCAGGCAAGCCTTGCCGTGTCCACTCTGCCCACAAATTTATCCACCGCCATTATTCTGGATGCACACATAAAAGCGCATACCAGTACCAGCAGGTCGGAGCCTCGCACGCTGAAGCCTTCGTTAACGCAGAGCATATACAGACCACATAGGGTAATGCCTACAGCCAGCCACACATTGACAGCCGATTTCTTTTTGAAGAACAAACCGATGATGGGCACAAACACAATATAGCATGCGGTAAGAAAGCCCGCCTTGCCCGATGATGTGCCCATATACATTCCCAGCTGCTGAAATACCGATGTGCCTGTAAGGAAAACGCCGCAGGTTACTCCGGCTTTAATCAGCAGCTTTTTGTCCGCCGAATTTTTTGGTATTATTGCGCTGCCGCTTTTTTTGTCCAGCAGTGGGATTACCGGCAGCATGGATACGGTAGCTATGGTGAATCGCAGACAGGAAAAGGAGAACGGGCCTATAGCATCCCCTCCCGATGACTGCGCCACAAATGAGCCGCCCCAGATGATGGCTGTAATTAGCAGAAGAACAGTGCCGAGTATCTTTTTTTTGCTCATGTTTTACCTCGTTATGTTTGTGATTACTTTATGCTGACAATAGTCTATCACTTATTTTTGGGTAATTCAATATATATTTTTGCCATAATGTAATTATCAAAAAATGGTATAATATGACCCTTTGATATGTTGAGTGTAAAGAAAATAAAGCCAATTCTATTGACTATTTGCGATTATTTTATTATAATATCATCATATAAATTGTAGATAGTTTTGGTTTTAGTTCATTTTGAAAGGAAGATTTTTATGAAAATGACAAAAAAGATTATTGCCCTTCTTGCTGTAATCGCTGTTGTTGCCAGCGTATTTGTGGCTTGCTCCAAGAGCGCTGACAAGCAGGATTCCGGCAAAACCTACATTATTGCTACTGACACTGTATTCAAGCCTTTTGAGTACACTGATGCCGACGGCAACTTTGTTGGTATTGATGTTGATATTCTTGCTGCTGTTGCAGAGGACCAGGGCTTCAAGTATGAGCTCAAGTCACTGGGTTGGGACGCAGCAATTGCCGCTTGCCAGGCAGGCCAGGCTGACGGTATGATCGCCGGCGCATCCATCACAGATGAGCGCAAGGAATCCGGCTGGATTTTCTCCGACGCATACTATATGGCTACTCAGTGCATAGCTGTTGGCAAGGATTCCAAGCTTGCTTCCATCAAGGACATCAAGGGCGCAAAGGTTGCAGTTAAGACCGGTACACAGGGCGCTACCTATGCAGAGTCCCTTAAGGACCAGTACAACCTCAAGATTACATACTTTGAGGATTCTCCGACAATGTACCAGGCTGTTACAGGCGGCCAGTGTGACGCTTGCTTTGAGGACACCCCGATTATGAAGGCTTCCATCAAGGACGGCGACCTTGCTCTCAAGGTTCTTGAGGATTCCGAGAACGAGGGTTCAGGCTATGGCTTTGCTATCTTTAATTCAAGCAACCAGGAACTGGTTGACAAGTTCAACGCAGGCCTTAAGAACATCAAGGCTAACGGCACTTACGACGAGATTGTTGCTAAGTATCTTGGCTAACACAACAACTTAAACTTATCTACAACTTTAGGATAGGGCGTCATTCAGATGCCCTATCTTTGAGTATAGATTACTGTATGTATTCGCAACTAAGGAGGAGAGAATATGCTATATATTATTAGCAACTACGGCAGTATGCTGTTGGCTGCCCTGGGACAAACTCTCGTTATGGCTTTGTGCAGCCTTGTTTTTGCTTGCTTTATCGGCTTGCTTTTCGGTATTCTCAGCGTACTAAAGAACAAGGTGTGCAATCTTATTTCACGGATTTTTGTTGATGTTATTCGCGGTGTACCTATGATTGTACTGGCATTCTTTGTATTCTTCGGCGTGCCGGCGGTAATAAACAGTACAATACCCGACGCCGGCTTTACTCTTACTGCCCTGCAGGCAGGTATCATTTGTCTTTCATTGAACTGCGGCGCGTATATGGCCGAGATTATCCGTGCCGGTATTCAGTCGGTGGATATTGGCCAGATGGAGGCTTGCCGTTCGTTGGGTATGACCTACGGACAGGCTATGCGCAAGGTTGTGCTCCCTCAGGCAATCAAGACTATGATTCCCAGTATCATCAATCAGTTCATCATCACCCTCAAGGACACATCAATCCTTTCTGTAATCGGATTTCCGGAGCTTGTTAACACCGGCAAAAATGTTGTTGCCAACGCAATGAAGTCATTTGAGACTTGGGCAATCGTCGGAGTAATGTATCTGGTTGTTATTACAATTCTTTCATATATTGCGAAGTTTATCGAGAGGAGGATGAACCGTGGCCGTTAATTATGATAATGTAAAAATCCATGTTTCCCACCTCAAAAAGAATTTTGGCAAGCTTGAGGTACTCAAGGATGTATCCACAGACATTTATGAGGGCGAGGTTGTAGTTGTGCTTGGCCCGTCAGGCTGTGGAAAATCCACATTCCTGCGTTGTATCAACCGTCTTGAGGACATTACCGACGGCGTTATGCTGGTTGACGGCAACCACATGGACGATAACAAGATTGATATAAACAAGGCAAGAGAGAATATCGGCATGGTATTCCAGCACTTCAATCTGTTCAACAACCTCAATGTTATAGAAAATTTGACTCTCGCTCCCATCCAAGTTAAGAAAATGAGCAAGGATGACGCCAAGGCATTGGCTATGGAACAGCTGAAGAGAGTAGGCCTGGAAGAAAAGGCAGATGCCTTTCCAAGCCAGTTATCCGGCGGCCAAAAGCAGCGTGTAGCAATCGCCCGCGCCCTGTGTATGAATCCGGATATTATGCTGTTTGATGAGCCTACATCAGCCCTTGACCCGGAGATGGTAGGCGAGGTGCTCAATGTTATGAAGCAGCTTGCCGCCGAGGGTATGACCATGGTTGTCGTTACCCACGAGATTGGCTTTGCCAGAGAGGTTGCGGACAGAGTTCTTTTCTTTGCAGACGGCTATATCGGCGAGGAGGGTACTCCCCAGGAGGTTATCTACAACCCACAGACAGCCAGAGCAAAGGACTTTTTTGATAAGGTATTATAAGACAATTTCCGGCTCCCTTGTGCAAAGGGAGCTGTTTTGCTTTTGCAAAACTGAGGGATTGCAGTCATTACCGTTGATTGTGAAAATTAGCATCATTCTGTTGATTTTTTGGAACAATAATTACAATAAAAAGTAATAACATTACCATAATGAGGTGCAATATGAACGATAATACAGATGTTTTTGATGTTGCTGTCATTGGCTCCGGACCTGCCGGTATATCCGCCGCGTTAACTCTTAACGCGCATAACAAGTCAATTGTGTGGTTTGGCACGGATATGCTGAGCAATAAGGTAGAAAAGAGCGAGATGATTGCAAATTATGCCGGATGCGAGATGATTTCCGGCCCCGAGCTTAATAGCAGATTCCGTTCCCAAATCAGGTCTGCAGGACTTGAGCTGACCGACAGAATGGTAACCCAAGTCAGCAAATATAACGAAGAATTTATGCTCCTTGCCGCCAACCGTATGTACAAAGCGAAAACGGTGTTGTTTGCCATCGGTACCGTACCCGACAAGGGAGTCAAAAATGAGCTTGAGTTGTTGGGACACGGCGTTAGCTATTGCGCAACCTGTGACGGATTCTTTTACAAGGGCAGGAGTATTGCCGTGTTTTGCAGCTCAAAGAGATATGAGCACGAGGTGGAATATCTTGCCGAGATTGCCCACAGGGTGTATTTGTTCGCAAATTATACGGATATAGGTATCAAGGCCGACAATGTTGAACTGTTAGACAAGCCTATCAAGGCTGTTGTGGGCGACAGAAAGGTCGATGCTGTTCGGTTGACGGACGATAGCGTTATCGCTGTTGACGGCGTATTCTTTTTGCGTAATGCCGTTGCTCCCACCACAATACTCAAAGGGCTGCAGATGGACGGACCCCACATTGCGGTCAACCGAGACTGCTGTACAAATATCCCAGGGTGCTTTGCAGCAGGGGACTGTACCGGCAGACCCTACCAAATTGCCAAGGCAGTGGGCGAGGGCAATGTGGCGGCACACAAAATCACAGAATTTTTGGCCAATAAGCGTGACTGATAATTTGTTTTGTTGATAGGTGAGATAAAATACAGGCTCAAGAAAGTTGATTTCTTGAGCCTGTATTTTTATTAATAATGCTATTCGGCCTTGTACAGTAACAGCCGTTTATCCCGGTCGCAGACACCGAGGAATACCTCTTTTGCGCTTTTGTAGCCCAGGCTTTTTATTTGCTTTTGTAACCATGCGGCGTCCAGCCCCATTCGCCTTAGGTTTTCCTCCAGGATTCTGCCGTCCATAATCACCTCTGTGTATATATGCTCCGGCTGAGGCGACAGGTTCATATCCTCCGGATTGACAGGTCGCCTTGTGCTGACAGGAAGTACCGTCAGCTTTCCGTTGTATTCGTACACGGCAGTTTGAATATCCGATAGGTTAAAATATCCTTGCTGTCTGCATAACACCATAAATTCGCTCAAATCCATCTTGGCTTTTTTCATATTTTTGCGATATATTTTTCCGTTGTCCATTATTATTGTGGGGGCGCCGTTTATGAATTTTCGCATTTTTGGAAATTTGGATGTTATTATGGTAAGAGCATAGGTGATGACTCCGTACACAATCATAGCCACCAGGGGCTTTTGTGGTTCTTCCAGCTCAGTTGCCAGCTCAGCGGCAATGGAGCCGATTGTAATACCGGTGATATAGTCAAAAAAGTCCAGTTGGGACATTTGCTTGTGTCCGTTGATTTTTGCTATGATAAAAAGAGTTACCGCCGACAATGCAGAGGTCAAAGCAATTTTTAGCAGTTCCATACAAATCACCCTATTTGCTATTATGACCTATTTCAAAGTAAAAATGTATTTGCTTTAGTATTGCAAAGTAATATTAAGGCTTGTTGCTGCCGGTGATTTTGAGTTGTTTACAATCGGCGACCAATATGATAAAATAAGCTGTAGTAATATCATATCAGTATTTTTAGGACGATAGCTATGAAGGTAAATGTTTACGATTTTGACAACACAATATACGACGGCGAGACACTTGTAGATTACATAATGTATTTTGTAAAGCACGACCCAAAAATCTGGAGGTATATACCAAAGCTGTTGGTTATTGCTTTTAAGGACCGTTTTCACCTATTCACCTTCAAGGAGGCGCTGGATGCCTATGCCTCATTCTTGGAGGGGTATTATGTAAACATTAATCCTCAGGAAAATATTGTGGACTTTTGGGACAAAAATCAGCACAAGATTAAGCCCTGGTATGCCCGGGTGCAAAAGGATAGCGACATAATCGTTTCGGGTACTCTTGATTTTATTCTTGACGAGGTAGCAAAAAGAGTGGGGTTCAAAAGATATATCGGCTCCTCCATTGACGACAGTACGGGAAAGTTTAAGCAGCTTTGTTTTTTGGAAAACAAGGTCACACTTTTCAGGGAGTATTTTCCCGATTGCGAAATCGAAAACTTTTATACCGATTCGGAAAATGACAAGGCAATGATGGATATTGCCCAACATGTTTTTATTGTAAAAAAGGACAAAATAACCCAAATAAAGTAGGATTATTATGAAGATTACATTTATTGCAGATACGCATCATTACTCAAAAACGCTGGGTACAACCGGCAAGGCGTACGAGCTGCGCTCCGGCTCCGACCAAAAGTGCCTTGCAGAAACCGACGAAATAATTGACTCTGCTTTTAGCCAAATCGGTGACAGCGATACGGATGCCGTGTTTATTCTCGGCGATGTCACAAATGACGGCGAGATGGTATCCCATTTGGAATTTAGGGAAAAACTGTATTCTTTGCAAAAAAAGAAAGATGTATATATTATCACTGCCACTCACGATTGGTGCTGTGACGAGAACCCAAGGCGATTTGTGGGTGACAACACATACCATGATGTGCCGGTAATGAAAAGTCGGGACCTACCGGATTTTTATAAGGACTTCGGCCCCGACAGAGCTGTGGACAGCTTTGTTACAAAAATAGGTACAATTTGCTATACTGTCGAGCTTTCCGAAAAAGTGAGAGTCCTTTGCCTAAATGATGACAAGAACGATAACAATCACGCCGGATACAGCGAGGATTGCTTTAGGTGGATAGAAAAGCAAATCAAGCAAGCCAAAAACGACGGGGCGCTGATTATCGGTATTCAGCATCACCTGATTATGACCCATGCATCGCCGCTGATTTGCGGCGGCTCAGTTTGCGTTGCCAACAGAGAGTATGTTGCGTCACGGCTTGCAGACGCCGGATTGAAGTATATTTTTGTAGGGCACTCTCATATTCAGGCAACTGATACTTTTACTTCTCCCTCCGGCAACACAATTACCGAGGTTAATGTGGGCTCTCTTTGCGGTTATCCCGCCCCCATTGTTAATGTAACGACCAATGATGACGGTACAATAAGCTATGTGGTTGAGCATTTGAGGGAAATTAAATTCGGCAGCAGTGTCGTTGATGCCCAAGAATTTTTAAAAAAGCACGCATGCGACCTAATAAACAGGGTGCTCGAATGTAGGAATGCAGAGGATTTTACACAAAGGCTGGAGGCTTTGCAGATAAATTTGAAAAACGGAAAATTAGTTTTTTCTCTGCTAAAGCCGATAATCAAGTGGCTGGACACCGCACTGGTGGGCGACGCCTACAAATTGCTGAAATCCATTGGACTTGCAAAGGGTATTACCGTTCAGGAGATACAGTCGTATTATTACAAACCGCTGAAGGAAATGATAAACGAGATTGTACTTAACCTTCTTGACGGTCAGCAAAAGACATATTCCGAGGATGACACATACTACAAGCTTGTTATGGCTGTTGTGTCGATTCCCCACAAAGTCAAAAAGGACAACGATGATTTTAGGGAACTGATTAACCTTGGCAATTATATATTAACAGGCGGCAGGATAAACAATCAATCCGCCACGATTTGAGGAAAAATATGAGTACACAAGGCATTGTTGACGAAAACAAAAGCAACACTTCTTATACAAAAAGAAAATATCTGACCCCAAAAGAAATTGCGGCGTTTGTGCTGGTTAATTTCGGCCAAAAGAATCTGAACCAATATGTTAGCGTATATAAAGAATTTTTTTTGATTCAGTTTTTGAAGCTTAATACCACCGCATACGCTAATATCAATCTTTTTGCCACAATTTATGACGCGGTGGACGACACCCTGTCGGGATTGATTATTGACAGAACAAGAACGCGATACGGCAGGATAAGACCGTATCTGGTTCTGCCGCTGCCTTTGATGGTGCTGGGCGGAGTAATGATGTTTACAGCTCCTGAGCTGGGCTCAACGGCAAGGATTGTTTGGTCTGCCGCCGCAATTATTATTTACGGTTTGGGAATGAGCTATTTCAACGCCTGGCAGCTTATGATGTACAACATTACGCCCAATGAGAATGAGCGAAACAATCTTATCACCACGGCAAAATTTTTTGAGATATTCGGCGATTTTATCCCATCATTGACCCCGATATTTGTAACGGTATTGCCAAAGATTAGCCCCAAATTCACAATGGAGGGCATATACTCCGGCTTTGCATATTTCATTTTTGCTATGGCAAGCTGCTTTGCGATATTCGGCTTCTTCAATATGCGTGAGCGAATTCCGCTGCAAACAAGGGAAGAGATGAACAAAACCTCTGTGCTGGAGTCGATAAAGCATATTGTAACCAACAGACCGCTGTTCTCGATTATTGCCGCCGATTTTTTCAACGGATTCAAGGCGGTAGGCGGCTCCAGCGAGAGTTACTTTTGGCTAAACAATACCGGCTCTCTTGCCAATGCAACAATCTGCGGAATTTTTACCGGAGCGCCTAATCCGATTATGATTCCCCTTGGCGCCGTTATTGTAAAAAAGCTGGGTGCAAGACGAACAGCCATAGGCTGTGGTTTGTTTGCCGCAACGGCTTATATAGGAATGTATTTTATCGGCTATCACCCATTTGGCCAGACAATTCATGACCATTATATTTTGAATCTGGCATGGATATTCTTTGCATTGACTGTTTGTGGCTTGCCCAACAAGGTGATTATGGTCGTCAAGCCGATTTTGTGCGCCGAGGCATTTGATTATATGGAATGGAAGCATGGCAGCAGAAACGAGGCGCTTGTTACCACATTGCAAGGCTATTTTGACAAGCTTTCCGCCTCCATAACAGGCTGGCTGTCAGGTATGGTGCTGACTTGGATAAATTATATTCCGTTGACGGATTCTTTAGGTAATGCCCTGCCCCAAACAGACCCGTCAATATTGAACGGAATTTGGGCTGTTTTTTGTCTTCTTCCGGGATTTGCCAGATTGGGATTCGGGCTTTCCTACATTTTTTATCCCATTCACGGAAGACTAAAGGACGAAATGATTGTAGGCCTTGCAGAAATCCGTGCAAATCGACTTGAGGAGCAGGCAAAGCAGTAATTGCCGGTGAAAAATATTAAAGCAACAGGCTGATTCGGCGTTTTGCGGTCAGCATGTTGCTTTTTTGTTAGATATTAAGACAGAGTCTGAGTATGCCCAGTATCAGCAGATGCACAGGATAAAACCAATATCCAAGCATTTTGCTTTGCTTGCCCCGTTGTCCGTTGTATGTCAGAGTCAGTCCGAAGCCCAACAGAGACCAGGGCTGGGTGTACATGGATCCATAGGCAAACGGGATTGAAAAAATTGTCTTTCCGTAGAACAGGTAAAAGAAATATCCTATCAGTATTGCGTGATGCTCGTAGTCCAGCGCCAACCCCATGGACACACAGCACATTACCCCAACAATAATAAAGGATACTATGTACCAAAGCACCTTTGGGCGGTTGTCCATTTTTGCTTTCAAAAAATCTATTATCCAAATGGTCACCAGCACAAGAGCTAAAGTAAACATAACATTGTTCCAGTTTTTGTTAAAGTAGCTTGCTGTGGTAAACATATCAAACGGCACCTCGGAGATTACCCCGAAAATAAGTAAATTAAGCAGATATTTTTTTCGGCTTCGGGTTTTGTAAAATCCTTCTACCAGCAAAAAACAAAACAGCGGAAAAGCGATTCTGCCAATTATGTCGAACACATTGCTCAGCGTAGCGAGAAACCCCTGGGAGGAAGTCAGATTAGGATATATTAACGCCTTGTTGATATGGTCAATAAGCATGGAAATAATGGCGATGATTTTTAGTTGTGCGCCGGACAAAAACTGAAGCTTCTTGCTGAATTCGTTGATTTTTTCGAGCATATCATCATCTCCTCCTGTATATGAATTGTCTTTATTTGATTATACCACAAAAAATATTGCACAACAAGTTAGTGCAAAACATCTGTTTTTCGGCTTATATTATTTATAATTATTTATTGACAAACAGTTGATAATACTGCATAATTTTGTTGAATACTATTTGAATAATGACAGAGGTGTTTGGTTTGGAGGAATCAAAATACTTAAAAATAATATCCGACAGAAAACAGGTTGTGCTAAATACGGAATCAATTATTTATGTGCAAACATCGGGAAAATCCGTAGAAATTCATACCGTCAAGAATAAAATATACAAAACAAGAATGTCCGTTTCCCGGTTGGCTGATATGTTGAGTGATGATTTTATAGAGGTTTATCGCGGATGTATTGTATCTGCAATGGCCATTCACAACATTGATGACAAAATAGAGTTGATTAACGGCGAAAATCTTGAATACACAAAACGCAAGAAAAAACAAATCATTGATCAGTTTCACACTATCCGAAAGCGTATTGTCAGTAGCTTTTTTGATGGCAATATACCTGTCACAAAGGACGAGTATTGCAAGTATTATAAAAGCTTTGACAATCTGCCCTTTGCCTTTACTGATATAGAGATGATTTTTGACGAAAAAAAGCATGCTGTTGACTGGATATTCAGATACGGAAATCCCGCATTGGCAAGGCTGGAAAAGCTACCACTCGAACAATTAATAGGCAATTCCTTTGGCGCCATTTTCAGTAATATGGACTCAAAGTGGCTCAAAGCCTATGAGCGCGCAACCCTGTACGGAGAAATGCTGGAACTGATTGACTACAGTCCCGAGATTGACACTTACTTAAAAATTATTTGTTTTCCCACATTCAGCGGCCACTGCGGATGTATCCTTTTTGACATCTCGGATATTAGTTTTACCCAGAACAGTGATGACGCAGCAACGGCGTTGAATCTGTACCTTGGCAGATATATTAATACAGCAGAAGATTGATTTTTACCACCGCACACTTTGGGTATGCGGTGGTTATGTCGTTTTACGCCGTTTAATTGTCGTTTTGTTCCAAGTTGGTTGAAAATGATTATGCAGTTATATATACTAAAGGAGTATATATATTGTTATTTTTAACAAGGAGGTAGTATTATGCAATACAAAAGCGTATTAAAAAAGATGTTGAGTATTGTGCTGAGTATTCTTATGGTGGTGTCAGTATGTCCTGTCACCGCATTTGCATACGAGGGCGTAACCTTTACAGCACTTGACGGAACAGCCGGTGCAAGCTCTGCCGGCGGAACAGAAAACTGCGATAAGCTAATTGACGGTAGCGTGGACACAAAATGGTGTGTTACCAATTTTTCCAGCGCTTACATAGTTATTGAGGCTTCAAGTGCAATTAAGGTCAGCGGTTACCAAATGTCCACCGGTGACGATACCGCAACCGAAACCTCAAGAAATCCTAAGGACTGGACTCTTTACGGCTGTAACGACTATAACACCAAAACAAAGACAGGTACTTGGGATGTAATCCACAAGGTTATTGGCGATACCGTCCTGAAGAATACAAACAAAACCACATATTCATTCGCCTGTGATATGACAGATGCTGAGTACAAGTATTTTAAGCTTGAAATCACAAAGAATTCAGGCTCCGTAAAATGCATGCAGCTGAGTGAATTTGTGCTTACCGATTGTGAGCATAATACAACAGTTGTCAGCACTGGTGAAGCAGATTGTACAAATTACGGCTATGTAGAAAAAAGTTGTAGCGTTTGCTCGCTTACATACAAAATGATTACCGAGGATGCAAAAGGGCATACTTGGGCAGAGGAAAGCAAAACTCCTGCAACCTGTACTCAAACCGGAAAAATCAATCAAAAATGCTCTGTTTGTGATGCAACACAAACAGTCAATGACCCTGGCGCGCCTGCGTTAGGCCATACTTGGACAGAGGTTGACAGAAAACCTGCAACCTGTGCTGCAAATGAAAAAATCAATCAAAAATGCTCAGTTTGTAACATAACAAGAAGCATTGATAATTCTGATGTTACTGCATTGGGCCACAAATATGTTGACGGATATTGCACCCGTTGCTTAAATGCAGACAGCACACCTGTTAAGCCAAACGGCGACGGTACTGTTGAAAGCCCGTATGAAATTTCAAGTGCAGGCGAACTTTATTGGTTTGCAGGCCTTGTTAACGGCACATTAACCGACGGTACTGCTAAAAACACAAGTGCCAATGCAAAGCTTACTGCAGATATTACCGTAAACCGTAATGTATTAAAGGCAGATGGCTCTGTTGCTGATGAGACAAGTGACTTTGTTGCTTGGAAGCCTATTGGATACAATCCCTCAAGTAGGGATGACAATAAGGCTTACAAGGGAACCTTTGACGGTCAAGGCCATACAATCAGTGGTTTGTTTTATAAGGCTTCCGAATATTATGCAGGATTGTTTGGATACTGCCTATATTCTAATATTTCTAATGTTTGTCTTTCGGATTCGTATATTCAAGGTGGAAGGAGCATTGCAGGTATATGCGGATTTTTGGAAGCCGGATATATAACTAATTGTAAAAACTCGGCAACTGTCAAAGGCGGAGAATGGACCGGTGGTATATGCGGTGCCGAAGCTTGTAATACCAATAACTACGATCAAGGCAAGGAATGTGTTATAGCAAACTGCTATAATGACGGATTGGTAATATCGGAATACTCAACAAGTGGCAGTATAATAGGATTGCTTGACCGTGCTCGTGCTTATAATTGCTACAACAATTCAGATGCTTGCAGCCTGAAGGCAGGATATATAAACAGCTCTTCTTCTGCTGATAAATTTATGAATAAAACTGCAGAAGAAATTGCAACCGGTAAAGTGGCATATTTGCTTTCTCAAGGCTACAAGGTTGGCGAAAAGGTTTATGACGGTTCAATTTGGGGACAGAAGATTGGTACACAGACCTCCCCTGTATTGAACGGTGACAGAGTATATGATAACAGTGTTTATCCGGGATGCATCGGCGCACCGGGTGAGCCCCTGGAAGTAAAGTATGAAAATGTTGAAGGAACCCCAATATACGCGGATCATAACTACGTGTTTACAAAAATCGTTGAGCCCACCTGCTATGCAAAGGGATGCGATTTATACACCTGCACAATTTGCAACACAACGGAAAACCGTAACGAAACCAATATGGTTGACCACGAGGTTGTAACAACATACAGCAAAGACAAAACCATCGAGCATCATAGATGCAAAAACTTTGCATTTGTTGTTGAGGAAACCGAAAATCTTCCCGAGTCGGAGCATAATTATAAAAGCAATACTAACGAAGATTATGAGCTTTCCTATCCCGGTGCAGATACCATTTCCATTACCTTTGACGATCAGTTTAAGACAGAATCAAACTATGATTACCTAAGGGTTTATGACAAAAACGGAAACCAATTAGCAAAATATGAAGGCACTGCAGCTGCAGGTAAAACATATACATTTGACTGTGACTATATTAAGATTTATTTCCATTCCGACAGTTCGACTGAATATTACGGCTTTAAGATAACTAAGGTTGTTGCCGTAAAGGCAGGCTGTGGTTATGCCGAGCCTGATACAGAACATACCCACAGCTACGGTGACTATGTATCGGACGGCAATGCAACCTGTACCGAAAACGGCACTGAAAGTGCAAAGTGTGCCTGCGGTGAATTCGTAAGCAGAACAGAGGAAAACTCTGCACTCGGTCACAGCTTCGGTGAGAATAATGCTACATGCGCAGTTTGCGGTATCGCAAATCCAAATTATGTAGTACCTATTAAAGCAACGGTTACGGCAGACAGCCCAACAGCCTTTGTAGATGAGAATGTCAGCATTTCGGATGAAGGCGGATATCTTTTTTATAAGGCCACTGCACAGAAAGACGGTGTATTTACATTTTACACAACAGGTGACGGTGACATTGATACCTATGGTTCCCTTTTTTCGTCAAGAAATATTAATACTGAAAATCCAATTTCGTCAGATGATGATGGCGGTGAAGATCTAAACTGTCGTATTGATTATTGTGCCTCTGAGGGAGAAACTGTTTATTTTGCAGTTAGTTATGTAGACCCGACAAAAGTAGATGAGCAATTCAATGTTCATATTGATTTTAACGAAGCATATGTTGACAACGGTGTTGTCTATCTTAAAGATACCGATGCCGACACAAAAAACGATATTTATTATGTCCAAGGATGTAAGTTCGACACTCCTACCGATGTAACAATTCTCAGCAAAATAAATGGCATTCCCGTAACATATATTGCAGAAAGTGTCTTTGAGGATTGTGAATATTTAACAAGCGTTACAATTCCCGGTTCTGTTAAAACAATTGATAAAGATGCATTTTCTAACTGCATAAATCTTAAAACAGTAACGCTTGGTGAAGGTGTTGATTATATCGATTACAGCGCTTTTTCCGGTACTGCAATTGAATCCATAACAATTCCAGGCTCTGTTAAAACAATTTATGAAGAAGCATTTTGTGACTGCAGAAATCTTAAAACAATAATACTTAATGAAGGCATTGAGAATATACATGATTGGGCTTTCGGAAATACTGCCGTGGAATCGGTAACAATTCCCGCAAGCGTTAAATATTTCAACGGCTCCGTATTCGCTTGCTGCTATGATTTGAAATCAATCAGCATTGCTGATGCAAATGAATCATATAAGTCGGTTGATAATATTGTTTGTTCAAAGGATGGAACTGCCCTTATCTATACTCTTCCCTCATTAACAGAAACATTAGTTGTTCCTGAAGGCGTTAAATCAATTGGATTTGATGCATTCTATGCTTCCTTGATTTCGGGAGTAAAGCTTTCTTCAACAGTTGAATATATCGGTCGTTATGCTTTTGAATACTGTAAGAATCTCAGCTCGGTTGAATTAAATGAAGGATTAAAAACAATAGATGAATATGCATTTGAATATTGTGATAAGCTCTTCTCGGTTAAGCTTCCCTCAACACTTGAAACAATAGGCGATAGAGCTTTTTACGGTTGCGGTATTTATTATGTTGATGTTCCTGCCTCAGTTACTAAAATAGGCAGTAATGCATTTTCTGACTCAAATGTTGAAACAATCATAATTAACAATAAAGACACTACATTACCAAGTTATTTTGTTTATGACTCTGCTACAATTTACGGTCACACCGGCTCCACCGCTGAGACATATGCAAATAATAGAGGCAATACCTTTGTTTCAATAGATTTGGAAGAAGGTGTGGAGTGTACTCATTCCTTTGTTAATGATGAAATTATTACAGCACCAACCTGCACCTCAAAGGGACTTGCAAAAACAAAATGCGCAATCTGCGGAGCCCAAGGTGAAGACGCAGAAATCGAAATGACTGAGCATAAAGATCCGGTAGGCGTTTGCGTTGAGTGCGGACACAAGGAGCCTTTTGTAAGCGATGTTGAATTAAACCAAAGCATAACCTGCACCTTTAGTGAAACATCTCAATTGTCAACAGCATGCTTTACTGCTACTCAGGACGGAACCTACACCGCAACTATCAGTGATATGAACGGTATTAGTATTTTTGCTGTTGCATCAAATACTGCGAGAGATGACTTTTATTTTGAACCCGGAAAAGAGACAATGGTCTATGAGCTCAAGGCAGGCGAGCAGATATTCATCACAGCAATGGTTTACGGCCCGGCGTCCGACGCTTCGTTTAAAGCAACAGTAACATGTAACCACACAAATGTGAAGACAAGTGACGCAGTAAAGCCAACCTGCTTCAGTGTTGGCTGGACAGAAGGATATAAATGCTTATGTTGTGATCACGAGGTAAGACAGGAGGAGGTTGCCAAGCTGCCCCATACCTACAATAGCGGCGTGGTAACAAAGGCACCGACCTGTACCTCAACCGGCGTAAAGACCTATACCTGCAAGGTGTGTAAAGTAACAAAGACCGAGTCAATACCAAAGCTTGCCCATACCTACAAGACTTATACCACCAGGGCAACAACATCTGCCGCAGGCAAGATAGTAACCAAGTGTTCCGTATGCGGCACTGTCAAGTCAACCCAGACCATCGCCCGCATCAGCTCGGTTAAACTTAGCGGTACATCGTATATCTACAACGGCAAGACTAAGACACCAACCGTTACCGTAAAGGACAGAACCGGTAAGAAGCTTGTTAAGAATACGGACTATACTGTGTCTTATGCTAAAGGCCGCAAGTATGTTGGCAAGTATAAGGTGACAGTAAGATTCAGAGGTAAGTACAGCGGTACAAAGACCCTGTACTTCACAATCAAGCCTAAGTCAACCAGCATTTCTTCGCTGAAAGCCGGCTCAAAGAAGTTTACTGTAAAGTGGTATAAGCGTACTACACAGACCACCGGTTACCAGGTGCAGTACAGTACCAGCAGAAAGTTCAGCAGTCCAAAGACTGTGACCATCAGCAAGACCGGCACAACCTCAAAGACTGTATCAAAGCTTAGGGCAAAGAAGCGTTACTATGTTCGCGTTCGTACCTACAAGACAGTAAAAATTAACGGCAAGGCTACAAAGATTTACTCAAGCTGGTCAAAGGCGAAGTCTGTAACCACAAAATCATAATCGGTTGCGTATCAAAAATGAAACGATAACCTAAATATCACAATCAATGTAGGGGCGAACTGTGTTCGCCTCTATATTATTCTCCGTGGGGATAATACTCGTAATATGAGGGTGATTATTTTCGGAATTTTTTATTTACAACCCCCAGGGGGGCTTGCATATATGATTTTGTGTTAGTATAATTGTATTGTGAAATTAATCACAATGTATAGGAGGTATAATTATGGCTTGTGTATTAATTCCGGCTGCTGAGGCTGTTGTGGTTACAGCCGCTTATGTAGTGTTAAAGAAAAGGGAGCAAAAACTCGAGGCACCAAAGCTTGCAGACAGCAAGACAGCTCTATCTGAAGAGCCAAAGATTACTTGGTCAAAGAGATTAAGCTGGCTTCTTTCTATGCTTTGGGGTGGGGTATTACTCCTTGTTTTTGAGCATTTTTGGCATGGAGAGATTGTAGCGTTCCCGCCGTTTCTATCGGCGATGGCCAGTCCGGACGATACGGCAGAAATGCTGCACGAAATGTCAACGGTAGGCGTTTCTATGGCTGTATGTGTTACGGCTGTTTGGGGTGTTGCTTGTGCTTTTGTTGATGCAAAGGTAAAGAGAATAAAGAAGGCCTTAAAGAAACAAGCTGCATAGTACAAGAGGTGTATTATGACTTTACTCATTACAGTAATTGCAGCTATTGTTGCCACCGTTGTATGGTACGCTAACGAAAACAGGGATTTGTACAGGATAGGTACACTTTCGCTTATATTTTGGGGCGCGTCGCTGATGTGGTTTATTGATTTTTGTGCAGAATACATAGAGCTTCGTGCCGATTATTTTGTTCAATCTACTGCGGATATTCTTAACGACGCACTTCTCGGTGTAACAGTGGTTACCATAGGACTTATCGCGTGGCTGGCAGTTCTTTTTGTCAAAGACCCAAAGGGCGTAATAAAAAAGAAGCTCACAAAATAACCCATCACGAATTTACCGATTCGGCAAAGCCGTTGCCTATGATTTGGCAGCGGCTTTTTTATGTTTTGCTATGCGGTGCTGCAATGCATTGCGACAGGGACTTTATGTAACGCCAAAACAAATTATTTGATTTTATACCTTCTTCATTTTATAATGTTTTTGTAAGCAGGACTGTTTCATAACAAGGGCGAAAAGCCGTGTATTTTGAATTTGACAATTGCGTTTTTAACCTCGCAGAAAAAGAAGAACAACTTACAGCAAGACTCGCTGGTGACGATAAAGAGCTGTTTCAAAACTATGTGAGTGATTATATTGAATATTCAACAACAAGTAATGCTGACAGCTTTATAAGTGATAAAATCACAGAACAAGGAACGACTACCGGATATAATAAAGCCATAAAAAAGAAAACAGGAGGACTTAATTATGTCTGCTATCAGTGTTAATAAAAACAATTTGGGTCAAGAGGTTTTGAACTCGGACAAGCCCGTCCTGATGGATTTCTGGGCTCCCTGGTGTGGTCCTTGCCGCATGGTAGCTCCTCTGGTAGAGGAGATTGCCAAGGAGCGCTCCGATATCAAGGTTGTTAAAATTAATGTGGATGAGGAACAGGAACTGGCTATGCAGTTCGGTGTGATGAGCATACCCACTCTGGTGGTTATGAAGAACGGAAAGATTG
>JAQXWS010000033.1 GCA_029225565.1 Eubacteriales bacterium | reverse complement strand
AAACTGACCGGGAATGAATGAGTTAGGTGTTTTCTTTGCCAGCTCTTCAGCCTTTGCAATGGCGCCCTTCATACCCTTTGCGCCCTCGGTAAGCACCAATTCGGCGCCGTACGCCTTCATTATCATTCTGCGTTCAACACTCATGGTCTCCGGCATAACGATGATAATTCGGTAGCCTTTGCTGGCTGCAACGCTTGCCAGACCGATACCCGTATTGCCGCTGGTGGGCTCAATGATAACCGAGTCTTTTGTGAGTATGCCCTTTGCCTCGGCATCCTCTATGATAGCCTTTGCTATTCTGTCCTTTACGGAGCCTGCCGGATTGAAGTATTCTACCTTTACCAGAATATCGGTGTCAAGTCCGTTAGCCTTGCTGAAATTACTTGCCTGTACCAGTGGGGTATTGCCCACCAGCTCCAAAGCTGATTTGTATAGTGCCATAATGTCCTCCTATATTGCCTCAAAGGCCTGCTCCAGGTCGCTGAGAATGTCGTCAATATGCTCTGTGCCTATTGATAATCTGATTGTGTTTGGTTTTATGTTCTGCTTTTCCAGCTCCTGGGCGCTGAGCTGTGAGTGAGTGGTTGTCGCCGGATGAATAACCAGGGATTTTACATCAGCCACATTGGCCAGAATGGAGAATATTTCCAGACGGTCAATGAATCTTTTTGCCTCGGTCTCTCCGCCCTTGATTTCAAAGGTGAATATTGAGCCTGCTCCGTTGGGGAAGTACTTGTTGTACAAGTCCTTGTATCTGCTGTCAAGGCTGGGGTGATTCACCTTTTCTACCTTTGGATGATTGGATAGGTATTCCAGTACCTTTTTTGTGTTCTCAACATGTCTTTCTACTCGCAGAGAAAGGGTTTCCAGTCCCTGCAGCAACAAAAATGCGTTGAATGGGCTGATGGTTGCGCCGGTGTCCCGCAGCAGTATCGCTCTGATATATGTGACAAATGCAGCCGGTCCGACAGCATCCACAAAGCTGACCCCGTGGTAGCTTGGGTTGGGGTCGGCGATGTTGCCGAATTTGCCGCTTGCCTTCCAATCGAAGGTGCCGCCGTCAATTATTACGCCGCCCAGCGTTGTACCGTGACCGCCGATGAATTTTGTGGCAGAATGAACAACGATGTCTGCGCCGTACTCGATGGGACGCAGCAGATACGGTGTTGCAAATGTGGAATCCACCACCAGCGGAATATTGTGGCTGTGGGCAATCTTTGCCAGCGCTTCAATATCTACCAGGTTGGAATTGGGGTTGCCCAGGGTCTCAAAGAATATTGCCTTTGTATTTGGCTGTATCGCTTTTTCAAAATTGCTCAGGTCGTCCGGGTCAACAAAGGTTGTGGTAACTCCCGACAGGGGAAATGTGTGTGCCAGATAATTGTATGTGCCGCCGTATATTGTTTCGGCTGCTACAATGTGGTCGCCTGCCGTAGCCAGCGCCTGAAAGGTGTATGCCAGCGCCGCCGCTCCGGAGGCTGTTGCCAGTGCCGCCACTCCGCCCTCCAGCGCCGCGATTCTCTGCTCCAGCACATCCTGGGTCGAGTTGGTGAGTCTGCCGTAAATATTGCCTGCATCACTTAGGTTAAAGCGAGCCTGTGCGTGGTCGCTGTCACGGAACACATAGGATGTTGTCTGGTATATGGGTACTGCTCTTGCGTCGGTAGCCGGGTCCGGGTTTTCCTGTCCTACATGGAGCTGTAGGGTTTCAAAATGATATTTATTATTTTTCACAATACTTTGTCCTTTCTAAATTATACGCTGTTTATATTTTATTTGCAACATCGACAAAGCATTCGGTCATTTTTTTGGTCATGAGTGATTATCAACAAAAGTATTTTTGTCATATCATTACCTCCTGAACATTAACCTACCAAACAAGTAGGTTTTATTAATTGACACTATACACCTATTTTTTGGCTGTGTCAATAGGTAATTTGAAAATTTTGGATTTTGTTGGCAATTTTTATTTGGTGAGTACAAATTTGTTTGAATATACAATGGATATATGGTATTATATATGTAGTGTATTCAGTGACAGGGAGGAATAGCATGAGACGATTGGCGGCACTCATTATGAGTATCATTACTGCGGTGACTGTGTTTACCGTGCCCATAACCGGATTGGCGGCGCAGACTGATAACGGACTGACTGCATATATGCCCCGATTGGGCAGCAGCGTGGGCAGCGATATGCCCCGATTGGGTGCCGGCGTTACCTCGGATTCTGCAAAATCGGTGTACAACTCCACCACCTACTATACAAAGGGCAAGCAGTTATACAACATAGTGCGCAAGGCGTTGGCTCAGCACAAGGATAGCGTAAAGGTAAACTATCTGTCCTCCAACCATCTTTCCGGCACTCAACTGCTGGACGCTATGGAGCAGGTGATTTTCGGCGCCTGTAGCGATGAGCTGTCCGTTGACAGCGTTGACGGCGACTATGCCTTGTGGCTGCTTAGCCAGTACGGTATTGATTATGACTATGTATATAAGAACGGAAAGTATTATTATGCCGTTGACCTGGAGCTGAAGTACTATACCACCTCTCAGCAGGAAAAAGAGGTTGATGCCGTAATAAATTCTTTTAAAAAAACTATCGATACATCCAAGATGACCGACTACCAGATTATTAAGCGTGTGCATGATTTCATTTGTGACAAGGCTACATACAACAACTCTGCAATGCTGGGCAGCAACAGTCTGTTGTTCGATTTTGACTACGCATTTTCTGCCTACGGCGCATTGGTAAAGGGCTCCTGCGTGTGCCAGGGCTATGCCGAGGCGTTCTATCGTATCTGCAAGGAGTTGGGGTACAAATGCCGTTTTGTTTCCTCCGACCCGGACGAGGGCTGTCACGCCTGGAATATTGTGCAGCTGGACGGAAAATATTACTATGTTGACTGCACATGGGATGACGAGTATGACGGCTATGATTTCTTTTTGGTGGATTATGACCGACTGCGGTCAGAGGATACAAAAAATCGTGAGCATACCCTGGAGAGCAGATACAGTACCCAATATTTTTACGACAAATACGGCAGCAAGATAGCTGCGGATGATTACAGCAATGACGGAGATAATCAGCTTTCGCTATGCACCGTTGATTTGGCCTACAAAACAAAAACCTACACCGGCTCGTCACTTAAGCCCGGGGTAACCGTTACCGACAGCGGCGTCAGGCTGGTGCAGAACAGGGATTATGTTGTGCAGTATTTCAACAGCTCAAGGGCGGGTATCGGCATAGTCAATATCAACGGTCGCGGTGACTACGCAGGCACTTATGCGCGCCGGACTTATGTTATTAATCCCGGCAGGGTTGCCGATTTTAAGGTTAAAAGCGGCAGTATTTCCACAACCTCCTTGTCTGTGAATTGGGACAGTATGCCCGGAGCTACATCGTATATTGTGGACAGATATAACGGCTCCTCGTGGGAAAAGATAAAGTCCACCACCGCCACCTCATGCACTATCGGCTCGTTATCTCCTGCCAAGGTGTACAAATTCAGAGTCAGAGCCTACTACAATATTTACAGAACCGGTCACTATTCTGCCGTTTATCCCACTCTCGGCACAGCAACCAAGCCAAAGTCCGTCACGCTTAAAAGCTTGTCGGCAGGCAGGGGCAGTATTACTGCCAAGTGGAGCAGTACTGCCTGCTCCGGCTACCAGATACAGTACAGTCGTTACAGCGATATGCACAATGCCCGTTGGGTAAAAGTCGGCTCATCCTATACCTCAAAGCAAATCAAGAATTTAACCCGCGGCAAGAGATATTATGTCAGAGTCCGTGCCTACAAGCTTCGTACCTCTGGGGATAAAAAGTATTACTACTATTCATCCTGGAGCAGTAAAAAATCATTAAGAACAAATTAACTCTTGATATTGAAGTACTAAAATGGTATTATAGTAAAAATATTTTTGCAAATACAAAGTTTAGGAGGCTCGATATGACAGATTACAACCATAAATTCGTAAAAGAGGGCTTGACATTTGACGATGTACTGCTGATTCCCGCAGAATCCGATGTTACACCTGACGGCGTCAACCTCCAGACAAAGCTGACAAAGGACATTTCGCTGAACATTCCTTTGATGACAGCGGCTATGGACACTGTTACCGAATCCCGTATGGCTATAGCCATTGCCAGGGAGGGCGGTATCGGAGTTATCCACAAGAATATGACTATCGAGGAGCAGGCTACCGAGGTGGATAAGGTAAAGCGCAGTGAGAACGGCGTTATCACAAATCCTTTTTTCCTTTCGCCTCGTCACTCCGTAAGGGACGCCGACGCACTTATGGGCAAGTACAAGATTAGCGGTGTGCCCATTTGTGAGGATGACGGTACTCTCGTTGGCATCTTAACCAACCGTGACCTGCGTTTTATGACCGACTTTGATGTAAAAATTGCGGATGTTATGACACCAAAGGCAGAGCTTGTTACTGCAATGGCAGGCACCACACTTGAGCAGGCAAAGGAAATCCTTATGCGCTCAAAGGTGGAGAAGCTGCCCCTTATCGACAGCAACGGCAAGCTTACCGGTCTTGTAACCATCAAGGATATAGAAAAGGCAGTTAAGTATCCCAACACTGCCCGTGACAAAAAGGACAGACTTCTCTGCGCCGCTGCTCTCGGTGTTACTGCCGATGTTCTGGACAGAGCCAAGGCACTTGCCGACGCAGGCGTTGACGCATTTGTTCTTGATTCCGCCCACGGCCACTCCAAGAATATTATCCAAAATGTAACTAAGGTAAAGAACGCATTTCCGGAGATTAGTCTTATCGCCGGCAATGTTGCAACAGCAGACGCTACCGAAGCCTTGATAAAGGCAGGCGCCGATGCTGTTAAGATTGGTATCGGCCCCGGTTCAATCTGTACCACCCGTGTGGTTGCAGGTATCGGTGTTCCGCAGATTACTGCAATTTATGACAGTGCCGAGCGTGCCGACAAGTACGGCATTCCGGTAATTGCAGACGGCGGTATCAAGTATTCCGGCGAAATTGTAAAGGCTCTTGCGGCAGGCGGCTCCGTTGTTATGGTGGGCTCCCTGGTTGCCGGATGTGAGGAATCACCCGGAGAGACCGAGATTTGGCAGGGTCGTCAATTCAAGGTTTATCGCGGTATGGGCTCATTGGGTGCTATGAATCACGGCTCAGCCGACAGATACTTCCAAAAGGGAAGCAAAAAGTTCGTTCCCGAGGGTGTTGAGGGTCGTGTGCCTTACAAGGGACCTCTCTCAGATACTGTATATCAGATGATGGGCGGCCTGCGTTCCGGTATGGGCTATGTGGGTTGTCATACCATTCAGGAATTGCGCGACAACGCACAATTTATTCGCATCACAGGTGCCGGCCTTGTAGAGAGCCACCCTCATGATGTATATATTACTAAAGAGGCTCCTAACTACTCCGGTAACAAATAATTTGGCAACAAGGGAGGAGCTTGCTCCTCCCATTTGTATTTTTAGGTGATACTATGCCCAACAAGGTATCAAAAAAAGAAAAGTTCAAGGCTTTCCTAAAGCGCAATATGACTCGCACCTGGGCAAAAAGGTTTTCTTATCAGGTGGTGGCATTCCTCATATCACTGTGTATGGTTGCAGGTGTTACTACCTATGCCTTTACCAAGTCCTATGACCAGATGAAGCTGCACTTTGTTGACGGCTTTGCCCTTTGCGTCCATACAGGCGCCTACAACACAGCCCAAAACAGTATGGAATTTGTGGATGCCGGTATCAGCAACAATGCTATGTCCATAGAGTTCAATGTCAGACAGCGACCCGACGGCACCGTGGTTATGGGCAATGACATAATCACTACCAACAACGACGGCATCGAGCTGAGCTCGGTGTTTGACAAAATTAAGGATACCGACATTTCTGTCAATCTGGTGGTGGACGATATTAGGGTGCTGTCCGGACTTCACGATTTGATTATGGAGTATGGCATTGCCGACCAGGTGTTCCTTACCGGCATTGAGGTTTTTCAGGCCGGCAAGGTTACCGAGCAATGCCCTGATGTTGATTTTTATGTCAATTATATGCCCAGCAGAATAAAGATTTTTTCCGACGATTATCAGCAAAAAATGATAGATATTGTAGAAAAAAGCGGCGCGATAGGTATGAACTGTAATTTTGCTTATATTTCCCGCACCTTGGCGGATGTTCTACACGAGAACGGCTACAAGCTTTCTGTATGGACGGTGGATACCCAATGGACTGTCAAGCGTGTTCTGGTGAGTATGCCCGATGTTTTGACCACCAATGAGCCCGAATTGGTGCAATCCATTATTGATAATTGGGGAAAATAGTGTTGCAAACTATTGTGTTTTTGTGTAAAGTGTAAAAATTGTAATATTTTTCTTGATTATTGGTAAAGAAGAGTATAGAATAATACTGCAATAAAATAATGCATATAAAATTTTCGGAGGTATTTTCCAATGGTAAAAGTTGCTATTAATGGTTTTGGCCGTATTGGTCGTCTTGCTTTCCGTCAGATGTTCGGTGCAGAGGGCTACGAAGTAGTTGCTATCAACGACCTTACAAGCCCAAAGATGCTTGCTCATCTTCTCAAGTACGATTCATCACAGGGCAAGTATGCTCTTGCTGATACAGTATCTGCTACTGACGATTCTATCATCGTTGACGGCAAGGAAATTAAGATTTACGCTAAGGCAGACGCAAGCGAGCTTCCTTGGGGCGAGCTTGGCGTTGATGTAGTTCTGGAGTGCACAGGCTTCTACTGCTCAAAGGAGAAGGCTTCTGCTCATATTAAGGCAGGCGCTCGCAAGGTAGTTATTTCTGCTCCTGCAGGTAACGACCTTCCTACAATCGTTTACAATGTTAACCACAACACACTTACAGCTGACGACACAGTTATTTCTGCTGCTTCTTGCACAACTAACTGTCTTGCACCTATGGCTAAGGCTCTCAACGACTATGCAGAGATTCAGTCAGGTATTATGTGCACAATCCACGCTTACACAGGTGACCAGATGACTCTTGACGGTCCTCAGAGAAAGGGCGACCTTCGCCGTTCCAGAGCTGCTGCTGTTAACATCGTGCCTAACTCAACAGGCGCTGCAAAGGCAATCGGCCTTGTTATCCCTGAGCTTAACGGCAAGCTTATCGGATCTGCACAGAGAGTTCCTACTCCAACAGGCTCAACCACAATCCTTACTGCTGTAGTTAAGGGCGACGATGTTACCGTTGACGGCATCAACGCTGCTATGAAGGCTGCTGCTACAGAGTCTTTTGGCTACAACACCGACGAGATTGTATCATCTGACATTGTTGGTATGAGATACGGCTCACTGTTCGATGCTACTCAGACAATGGTACTTGACCTTGGCAACGGCCTCTATGAGGTACAGGTTGTTTCTTGGTACGATAACGAGAACAGCTACACTTCACAGATGGTTAGAACTATCAAGTACTTCTCAGAGCTTGGCTAATTAACCACAATATGTGCAATACCGACGGACGGCTGCGGCTGTCCGTCTTTTTTGTTGTGTTATTGTATATTTTGTGCTATCATTGTAGCGAGGTGTCAGTATGAACGCATTTGATTTTGATAATACCATATACGACGGTGAGTCCTGCCTTGATCTGTTTATATTTTGTTTAAAAAAGGACCACTCCATTGCCAATCATATCCCTATGATAATTGCCGACCTGATTTTGTACAAGCTTGGTCTCGCCGGTATTGACAAGGTTTATCGGGACGGCGAAAAGATTTGTCACATTATCACAGACAACAGGGATATTTTTCAGCAGACTATGGAGGAGTTTTGGGACAGTCACCGCCATAAGCTTAAGCCCGAAATGCTGGCAAAAATTCAGCCCGACGATGTAATAATCACAGCGTCTCCGCAGTTTATGCTGGAGGGCTTTATACCCCGGCTGGGTACTGACAACATACTATGCTCCCGTGTTAACATTGATACCGGCAAGATAGAGTTCCTGTGTTATCGCAGTAACAAAATCAAGCGATTTAAGGAATTGTACACCGACGGAATTGACCAATTCTATACCGACTCCATCAATGACCGGTCGCTGATTGACTATGCTCGCCACGCATTTTTGGTTAAGAAAAACAAAATCAAGCAGTTGAAATAAAATAGGCTCAAGGAGTATAAATCCTTGAGCCTGTTTTCATACTATGTTATTATTTGTCAACCTTAGGCAGCTTAGCCAATGATTTTGCCAGCTCCTCGTCGGTGGGGATGTAGTCGGACATCTTGCCGTCGTGGAATTTTTCGTATGCGTACATATCAAAATAGCCCGTACCGGTAAGACCGAATACAATGGTCTTTTCCTCACCGGTTTCCTTGCACTTCTTCGCTTCGTCAATAGCGACCTTGATTGCGTGGGAGCTTTCCGGTGCAGGGAGTATGCCCTCAACTCTGGCAAATTCCTCGGCAGCTGCAAATACATCCGTCTGTGTTACGGATACTGCCTTCATATATCCGTCCTCGTACAGCTGGGACAGGGTGGAGCTCATACCGTGGTATCTCAGACCACCTGCGTGATTTGGCGCCGGAATAAAGTCGGAGCCCAGGGTTTTCATTTTTGCCAGAGGACATACCATACCCGTGTCGCAAAAATCATAGGCAAACTTGCCCCTGGTAAGTGACGGACAGCTGGCAGGCTCTACGGCAATAATTTCGTAATCTGCCTCGCCTCTCAGCTTTTCGCCCATAAACGGCGCAATCAGTCCGCCCAGGTTTGAGCCGACGCCGGCACAGCCGATAATCATATCCGGCTTGATGTTGTATTTGTCCAGCGCCGCTTTTGTTTCCAGACCGATGATTGACTGATGCAGCAGTACCTGATTGAGTACGGAGCCCAACACATATCTGTAGCCCGGTGTGGATGTTGCCACCTCTACAGCCTCGGATATTGCACAGCCCAGAGAGCCGGTTGTTCCCGGATGATCGGCATTAATCTTTTTGCCGATTTGGGTGTCCATGGACGGGGACGGAGTAACGGATGCGCCGTAGGTTCTCATTACCTCGCGTCGGAACGGCTTTTGCTCGTAGGAGCATTTTACCATATATACCTTGCAGTCCAGGTCAAAATATGAGCACGCCATTGACAGCGCTGTACCCCACTGACCTGCGCCGGTCTCGGTGGTTACACCCTTTAGGCCCTGCTTCTTTGCGTAATATGCCTGAGCAATTGCAGAGTTCAGCTTGTGGGAGCCGGAGGTGTTGTTGCCCTCAAATTTGTAGTAAATTTTTGCGGGGGTGCCCAATTTTTCTTCCAGGCAATACGCCCTAACCAGCGGTGAAGGACGGTACATTTTGTAAAAATTCCTGATTTCGTCGGGAATATCAAAGTATGGTGTGGTGTCGTCCAATTCCTGCTTTACCAAATCCTCGCAGAATACCCCGGCCAACTGGTCAAAGCTCATGGGCTCCAGAGTTCCGGGATTCAGCAGGGGAGCCGGCTTGTTTTTCATATCGGCTCTCAGGTTGTACCATGCCTGTGGCATTTCGCTTTCTTCCAGATAAATTTTGTATGGGATGTTCCCGTCTTTTTTCATAGTAATGTCTCCTTTAGTAGTTATGGTAATGATTTTTTGGGTTTTTGTTTTATGATGAGCTACGCCATCGCTTGGTTAATAAAAACATATTTTCTCCTAAAAAACAAAACCTGCCCCAGCAAATGCTGGGACAGGATAATATACCTGTGGTGCCACCCGGCTTGACGCTATGCGCCCACTCAATGCGTACTGTCATACGCAAGCATTTGTTTACGAGGTGCTGACCCCGGCGCCCATACTTTGATTCAATCATTTCTGTTTGCCCTCAGAAGTCCATTCCGTATTTTGCTTCATATCGCACTTTCACCAACTGCGACTCGCTGAAATGAGGCACAAAACCGTACTCACTCTTCATCATAGGTTTATTAATTTAGTACTATAATACGCTAAAGCGCTAAATTTGTCAAGAATTTTTTATTTTATTTTTCGACGGTTGCCAAAGCTTTGAGCTTTTTGTTATATATCAGTATGGAAACGGGGATAATCACCACCGATACAGTACAGCCGATTATCGCAAACATTGGCAAAATATCCATTACCCGGGTGATATATCCGTTGTTGTCCCTGTAATATACAGTCAGCGATTCGTCATCAAATACCACATCATGCTTTAGTTGATATATCACATTCATATCATCAAAGGTACATTCGTCGATAAATTTGTTGTATTCCTCCTCTGTCTTAAAGGTCTTTTCTTCGTATGTAATATTTTCGTCCCAGGATTCCAGCTCCAGTCCTTTTTTGCCCTGAACAAAGATGTATTGCGCCTTGTCGCCGCCGACGGTATATGTGTCTGTTTTTTCGTCATAGTCGGTATAGGGGTTTGTGTAAAAATACTTGCCCTTTGCCACAATGTTCTTTACCTTGCAGTATTCTGTTTCTGCTTCGGACATAGTGTCGTACTGGTAGCCCACTCCCTCTGCAAAGCAGTATGCGTTAGGGGACAGTGTATCCAGAAATACGCTGACAAAGGGCGTTGCTATGGCAATTACCATTGTACACACAAGAATTGTGGCAGTCCCTTTTACAAAACGCTCCTTTAGTCTTTTTTGCTCTTCGGTGATTTGGACAACTGGGCAGTGGTGTTTTTTGTGCAGCAGCTTGACGATACCGGCAGATGTTCCGCCGCCAATCAATGCCGTCACCGGCAGATAGACAAAGAGGTTGTCGGGGTTATCCATTGCGATATTTATGATTATCCCCGGTATAGCCACACAAGCCAGGAATATGGCGACGGATACATATTTTATGCACTGAGCCGTTTTTTTGCACAGCAATTCCTTGTTCACTATATCCCCGCTATCCAGACTTGCCATAAATCCGTTCATACCCACCAACCCAACGGCAAGAGATGTTCCGCACAGCAACAGTATGATAATATATCCTATCCATAATAGGTTGTAATTTAAAAAAATGTTGCCCATGGAGTAGGTCAATATTACAGCTACAATTCCCAGAATAATTGAGACAATGGTGTAGTTTGTAAATTTTATTTCTGCCTTGTGGATTAGGTGCTTTATTCTCTCGTCACTTTTTGCAGGGCATATATGTGCGGCGTCGGTTATTCGCTGACCGCGCAACAGTTCGTCCACTGTGACGGAATAAAGCTCTGCAATGGCAGGCAGCATAGTAATTTCGGGGTATCCCTCGTTACATTCCCATTTGCTGACGGTTTTGTTAGACACATTCAGCAGGTCGGCAACCTGCTGCTGAGTCAGGCCGTTTGCCTTGCGCAGTGCAGCCATAAAGCTGCCCATGGTTTTGGTTTCCATATTGTACGCTCCCTTGTTGATTATACTTATATTCTCCAACAAGGAGATATGTTTTTCAACACATTGGTAGTAGAATTTATCTGCGATTCGTAGAATATACGGATAAAGCAGTATTATCTTTTCCTATTGCGGCTATTTTGTTTGGGTCCCTTGGTTTTTTATAAGGGCGTCCGTATCGGCAAGGTTAATACGCTTTGAGCAGATAGATGTCCTTAGCTCACCCTTTATGTTCAGCTTGTCCTTTGGGTCGAATTTTCCGTAGGTTGATGTTACGATAGTGCCGTCCGACAGCACAACATTGCCGCAGTATCCGGTGTCGGCATTGGCGCAGTATTGGGGCTTTCGCTGTCCGTCCTTGTAGATATGGGCAAGCTTGATTCGGTACTGTCCCTGGTTGCCCTGCTCCAGGTCCTCAAAGGTTCCTACCCAGGCAATCCAGCCCTCGCTTACCCAGCCGCCGGTAACATCTCTTGTTGTATTGTTTTCGGCCTTGCTGCCTCTCTCGATAGAACGGAAGGTTATGAACAATCTGCCGTCGGGAGTGTATTCCGCCTTGTGGCGTTCGCCGTTAAGAGCCGCAGGCGCCTCCACGGGAGCGCTCCAGGTTTCGCCCTCGTCATCAGAGAACGAAATGAGGGAGTTCATCTGTTTTGAGTTACTGCGGGTAATAAGGCAAAGCCTGTCGCCCCGTCCCTGTTGGCTGCGGATAACCTCCACCTCGCACATATTGGATTTTTGTTCTGCTTCGCGGTATTGGGCAAAGTATTTTTTCGGTGCGCTCCACTGTGGGTTGCCGTCCTTATCAAAGGTCAGTATTGTTTTGTAATTATAAAAATCGGCGTCGTGGAACAGACCCATCCATTTGTCAACAAATTTGCCGTTTTCCTTGAGCTGGGTCAGGCTTGACATGGCAACAATGGGTATTACCGGAGTGTCGCTGTTAATGTCGTAGTAGGTTTTGAACTCCGTCCAGCTTTCGCCCTCGTCGGTGGACACCGAGCAATTGAATCCGCCGTCGGTGGGCTCGTCGCCCCACTTAGGATTTGCGGAAATCATAATCAATTTGTCCTCCGTTTTGCCGTCGGTAAATTGCAGGCGGTAAACAGTTGGAGTCTCCCGGGAATTCTCCCAGCTTGAGGGCGGATTCTTTACGCCGTCGCTCCAGGTTACACCGCCGTCGGTACTGATTTTTGTCTGTACGGCGCCTTTGCCGTGACCTTGGGGGTACATTGTGAGAATGTTGCCGTTTTTTAGCAAAACGGAATCCGGGTGTGCCAGATAATCCTTGGAATTATCCACGACCGATAGGTCATACAGGTATTCGTATCGGGTGTTTTTGTACTCATCGGGCATAACGCTCAGGTCCAGCTCCGGTATGGTGTAGTCGCCGCCGGTAAAGGGCAGCTTTGCCGTGGAACAACCGGCAAACAGCGTCAGTGCCAGCGTAAGACACATTAATGTACAAATAATCTTTTTCATAAAATTTCTCCCTTAGTTTATTCTGTACCTAAACTATACCATAGAGCAAGCGTATTTGCAATATTGCCCAGCTGTTGCTCTGCAAAAGAATACCGCAATCCCGTTGGGAATACAGGGGCTTTGCATCTTTGGGCATTTATTTTTTCAGCAAAAATGCTTTGGCTCTGTAATCTCTGTCAAGGGGACTGCCAAAGACTTCTGTAATATGCCGGCCTTTCATATATTTGTCCGTTGGAGGGTTGGCGCCGTCTTTGAATGTGTGAACAACCAACAGCGCCCTATCACCGTACTCTCTCAGTACAGCCTGGTACCCGGTGGGGTCGTTGTAATCCCCGTCGGAATTATCTATTATAGTGGTTTTGCCGTTTTTGATTATATCCTTGATATTGTCATAAAAGGCAATGGCGGCAAGTACATTGTCCCAATATTCATCCCTCAAATCAAAAATCTCGCCGCTGAGGCACAGCCTGCCCAGAAAGCCTGCCACCAGGCTGAAATTAATTCTGTGAATATCGTCTTTTTCTCTTAACACCGCCCAAATCTGGCTTTGCTCCGGACGAATCAGTCTTTGAACATTGGCGGCAATCAACGGAATACTCAAGCACTCGTGGGCGTCTGAAAAGCTGGCCTGAGAAGCAAGCTCCATCATTGACGGCTCCAATCTGTGTCCGCCTCCGGAACAGTTCTCTATAACCAAATCCGGCAGCAGGTCGCCGATTTTTTTAAAGAATTTTTGTGTTCCCAGTACTGTTTGTCTCAGTCCCTCTCCAAGGCTCTCGGCTCCGTCACAGCCAACACCGATGGAATCGTTGTAATCTATTTTTATGTAGCCAAAGCCGTTGTCCCGAAGAAAGTCAATTACCTTTTCGGTTAAGTAATCAATATTACGGCTGTCCCTCATATCCAAAAATCGCTGACCCTCCACCGATATGGGCACTCCGTCCCTTTTTAGCAGGCGCTCTGTGCAGTTGTATATGTCGGACAGCCATGCAACCTTTTCAAACTCAAACCATATTCCCGGTATTAAGCCGTAGGATTTTATCAAATCGCAAATCTCTTTTATCCCGTTGGGAAAAAGCTCCTTGCTCTCGTTCCAATCCCCTATGGTTGCCCACCAATCCTCCTTTGGACTTTTGTACCAGCCGCTGTCGATTACCAGATATTTTATTCCGCTGCCGCTGATTTTTTTTGCAATTCTTTCTATATTTTCTTTTGTGGGATTGCCCCAGGTTGTGCAGTATTCGTTAAATATTACAGGCATATCCCTGTCAACGGGGGATATTCTCGGTTTTTGGGCTTTGACCAGCTTGTTGCATACGTCATTCAGAGAATTGCCCACTGCAACAACAGCCTTTGGGGAGGCAAAGCTGTCTCCGGCCCCGACGGTTTTGCACCAATGGCCGAAGTCAAAATCTGCAAGTCCGCCGGCAAGTGTCAAGGGGTCGTTGTTCCTAAATAGTTCTATTTGCCAGCTGGACGCACAATATAGCTGGACACCGACAAATTCCTTTGTTCGTGAGTTTTCGATAATAATAAAAGGGAACCACTTGCGAACAGGCATTGAGCCAATCTGGCCGAATTTTTCAACTCTTGTGCCGTGACCACTCCAGGATTTTTCCATATTTATATCCGTCAGGCTTTGGCTCAAAAGCTTGCCCTCTGCGCTCCAAAAGGAGGTTGCCCGGTGAATAATGTCGCCGTTGATATTGTCAATACAAAATGACGACAGCATATCAAGAGTCAAGTCACGGCAGGATGTGTTTTCAAATATGGTATAACACTTATACACATCATCTTCTTTTTTGTGGTAGGAGGTTATTGTGTATTCGTCTGCGGAAAAAACAGTTTTGTCATCGTCCTCAAATGTCTTTTTGCATCTGTGGACGCTTTGGCTGTTTGCCATTGACAGGCCGTTTGTGAAGTGACCGTTAAAGTAGTCGCCCCGAATCTTTACTTGAAATCCAAAATCCATATCATTTCTCCGATTCTTTTTATAACATAAGTATAATATTACAGCAGAACTAAATCAACCGTCCGGTATGATTTTGCCAATATTTTTTGAGATTATTTATTGTGTATTCCGAATAGTACGACGGCTTCGGCGGGCATAAGGCATACCACGATTTGCACACATCCTATGTACCGCGGGAAAAGTAGCATAATTACAAAATCCGCACATGGAGTTTTTCTCCTGTGCGGATTCGTTTTTTGCAATACAGATTTTTATTTGTTCATTGCTTTTCTTTGTTCCAAAACGGCGTTGTGCACATCCTCCTTGGTTTTGCCTGTCAGCTTGTAGAAGAAGAAAGGAACGCCTGCAAGGAACATCATAAGACCGTGAACAACGGTGTAGAAGAACAAAAGCATTATCTTGGTGTGCAGGCTTTGCTCCTGTGCAACACCGTCAACCGCCTGAACATACTCGATAATCGGAACCTTTGTTCCGTACAAAATCATAGGTGCAAGTGCAGATGCGATTGTGCCTGAAATCATTGTGCCTATTCCGATAACGAACGGCAGTGAAGCGTCAAGGCGCTTACCTGTTTTAAGCTCAATATCTTCAAGCACATCAGCCTGGAACATCGTCGGCAGAAGATTTGACGCACCGAACTGCAAGCCGATAAGAAACAGAAATACAACAAACAGAACTTGAAGCACAGGGCTTGGGGATTTGAAATAAATATATCCCACTGTAAAAGCGGCTGTATTTATAATAACGGAATAAATACCGCTTGCGATATAAAGCACCTTTGAATTAAACTTTTTGAGCAGGAAGTTGATAACAAGCATACCCACTGCAGTACCGATGCCTGTCGGCAGACCGAAGAGCAGGAATTTGCCCTGTCCTAAAAGCGCTTCTGCAAGGAAAATACCCATATAGGTCGATACTCCTCTAAAGCTTTTTAAAAATTCGGATATGATGATTGTCCAGGCGTACTTGTTTTTAAGCACATCCATATATCCCTCAACGGGATTTTTCTTTTCGTTATTATATGTAATTCTCTCGCGGACGGTATTCATACCGAGAAGCATTGTGAGAATACCGCAGACGCCGCAAAGAGAAGCAACTCCGATATAGCGAAGTCCCTTATCCTTTACCATAAACGCCAAAACAAGCTCAACAACAAGCGGTGCGGAATTTCCCACAGCCGACACAATACCTCTAAACGACATAACGGTATCACGCTCGGACATATTCGGAGTCATAACTATTGCGACCTTATTCACGCAGTCTCCGAAATTGGTGCAAACGCTCCACGCAACTGCAACCGTTACCAGATAAATCATCAAAAGCGAGCCTGTAATACCCTTTGGCGCCCAGAACGAAAGAACAAGGAATATGCCTGCCGGAACGGCTACCAAAAGTGCAAGCGGACGGAATTTTCCGCTTTTGCCTGTCTTTCTGTTGTCTATATACATTGCAATAAAGAAATTCAGCACAAACGGAATAATTGATGTCAGCGTATTAAAAAGGGATACGCTTTTATCCGGAAGTGACAAAACGTTAATTAAATAATCGCTTCTGTACGAGCCTACTGTTCCTGTCATCATTGTGTAGAAGAATACTGCAACAAGATACAGTATAAATTCTTTGCCCTTAATATGCTTTTGTTCGCTTTGCTTTAATACTGATTCTGCCATAAATATTTCTCCTTATGATTTATTGCGGTTTATTTTTATTACTGCGTCGTAATCCCTCTGCTTTTCGTCGCCTATCATTGACAGAATGAAACTGTCAATATCCGACAGCACGGGATTTTTTGTACCCATTTTCTTTTCAACTATATGGGTAACAGGATGTAGTCTTTTTAGCAGCTTTGCCATAGCATCATACATGGGCGTGCCCTTAACATATGGCTCGTTGCCGACGAAAATATTTCTTACAAGCTCAATTCCCACTTCTCTTGCGAGAGAGCCTTCGATACTTTTGTCAACCTTAAAGCAAAGCAGTCTGCCCAGCTTTTTCAGCGTAAAGTCGTCAAGTATTTTCCTTGCAGGCTTTGGCAGAATTTGGTCCATTTTGTAATTTATCATTCTGTCAAACCGCCACTTGAAATATTCCTCGGTGGTTTTGCCGTTTTTTTCATAATCAAAATCCTTGACGGTGTATGATTTGATTTCTGCCGTGCTTTCGTTGATTGTTACCTTTCGGTATGCACAGGGGCAGCCCACAAAACAGCCCGTCTGTACATCGGTGATTGTGTTACCGCTATCGGTGGTGTAGTCCGTTATTGCTTGTGCGTGCATGTGACCGGTAAAGATGAGGTCAAGACCTGCGTTTGCAAATTCATTTGCACGCTTTTCCCAATCGGTCAGCTTTGCGTCGCCTATCAAATTCATAATAGGAGAGAAAGGCAAAAGCGGATAGTGCGTCATTGCGAATATGTAATTATCGCTTTCGTGAGCTTTTTTTATTTCTTCAAGCGCCCACTGCATTTGGTCATCCCACAAGCCCTTAAAATCCTTGCAGTCGCCGTCGCAGTTCAGCGCAAGGAGCCTTATGCCCTCGTCAAGCTGCGCAACATAGCTCATACTTTCCCTATGCTCGCTTATTGCCTCGCCAAAGCCGAAATCCTTGTAAAAATCTCGAAGCTCATCACGGGGCATACCCTTGACAGGTATCGTCTTGTCGCCGTCAAACTCGCAGGGCTCGCCGTCCTCACAATAATCGTGACGGGCGGTAATGAGGTATATTTTTTTACCTTGCTCTTTGAGCTTATACAGTCTTTCTCTAAAGCCAATATGACTTTGATACTCTCCACGATAGACAAGGTCACCGGGAATAAGAATAACATTTGTATCTTTATCCTGGGCTATCTGTTCAAAGCCTGCGTCAATTATCGCAGGTGTTTCGGCGACGCATTTTTGGTCGGTTACACTTCTTTTTTCGTAGGCCTCGCCTGTTCTTTTGAATGAGCTGTCAAAATAATGGGTGTCGGTTACCAGAAAAAAGGAAAACGGTTTTTTCGTATTACTCCCCCCTTGGTTGTATGGCAGCTAAATAAATAGGCAATGCCACTTGTTGCGTTGTGAATTTGCATAATATTTGATACTATAATAATAACCAAAAAATCCTATTTAGTCAACCGAAGAAAATATACCGGTCTTAGAAAATCGGCGTACTTGTTACCCGGAGGTTGCGGCGCAGCGGCTTTAGGCTATTGACATTGACGGCAAAACAAATATATACTATATTTGTACTATGTGATTTTTGAGAGGATAAATATGAAAATAACTGTAATAGGCGGTGGCGGTGTTCGCTCAATGTTCCTTGCAAAAAGTATAGCCCAAAAGGCTCAACGACTGCATATTGACGAGCTTTGCTTTATGGACAATAATGAGGAAAAATTAAGAATATACGGTGGTATGGCATCTCATGTGGCAGGACTGCTGTGCCCCGGTATGAAGTTTTGTCTTACAACCGACGCTGTTGAGGCGGTTACCGATGCAGATTATGTCATAACCACAATTCGTGTAGGTCAGGATGATATGCGAGCCAAGGACGAGCGAATTGCTCTTAACAAGGGTGTGCTGGGACAGGAAACAACAGGTGCGGCAGGCTTTTCCTTTGCTATGCGCAGTGTCCCCGCCCTGGTTGAATATTGCGAGCTTATCAAAAAGTATTCAAAGGATAATGTCAAGGTATTCAATTTTACAAATCCGGCGGGAGTTGTGTCCCAGACCCTGCGGGATATGGGGTATGATTTTACATACGGAATATGTGATGCGCCGTCGGGTATGCTGCGTTCCTTTGCACTACTGTATAACGAAAGTCCCGACAACATCAGCGGTGAGGTTTACGGACTTAATCATCTGTCCTATTTCAAAAGCATTACTCTTAACGGAAAAGAGATAACCAACGAGCTTATAGAGAATGACGATGCCTACAAAAAGACGGATATGCGTTATTTCGACAAGGAGCTATTGAAGGACAGGGGCGCAATACTCAACGAATATCTCTACTATTTTTATTACAGAGAAAAGGCGGTAGAGAATATCCTGAACGCTGACCAAACCAGAGGGGAGCAAATAAGGGATATAAACAAAAATATGACCGCAGAGCTTTGCAAAATGGATATAGAAAACGATTTTGAGGGCTGCCTTGAGGTTTTTAACAAATGGTACGGTATCCGTGAGGGCAGCTATATGGCAAGCGAAACAGGTGAAAGGCGTACTACTCCTTGGCATTTTGATATTTACGAAGAGGATGACGGCGGCTACGCAGGCGTTGCCCTAAAGTTTATAGAAACGGCACAAAGCGGAAAAAAGGGCACTATGATAATGTGTGTGCCTAACGAAGGCTCCATTGACGGCCTGAGAGCCGACGATGTTGTAGAAATAACCTGCGATGTTGACGCAAACGGATGCACACCCCATCGTATAGGCACAGTTGATGAGCAAAATCTTGAGCTGATACGGCGGGTAAAAATCTACGAGCGCCTTTCGTCAAAAGCGATTAGAGAAAAGGACAGAGCAGCGGCTATTCAGGCTCTTACGCTCCATCCGCTGGTAAACTCGTATTCCATCGCCTGCGAATTGGTTGATGAATTTATCGAGCACAACAAGGAGTACAGCCATGGCTGGAAATAATAATTTTGTTGCGGGGATAGGCAGTACAAATGTTGATTTGCTGTATTCCGGGATAGAAAAATTGCCCAACGAGGGCGAGGAAATATACAGCAGGGATTTTTCTCTACAGCTTGGCGGCGGCGTTCCTGCAACGCTAATTAATATTGCGAGGCTGGGAATTTGTGCAAAAATTGCAACAGAGCTGGGGGAGGATATGTTCTCCTTGTTTGCAAGGCGCGAATTCGAAAAAGCGGGGGTCAAGCCGTTAAATTTGTACAAGGGACAGGATATGCCGCTTAATGTTACCAGCGCAATCATTACCCCCGGGGACAGAACATTTTTCTCCTACGGAAAGGGTAGCGTAGAGGCGTCTGACACGGCTATGGAAGAGGCGTACAAAATGTGCCGTGGCGCAAGGGTAGCGATTATGCAATGGGGTGGCTTTCTGCCGGTTTACAAAAAGCTGAGGGAAGAGGGCACCATACTGGTTTTTGATTGCGGATGGGACGATAATATGAGCCTTGACCGGTACCGCGACTACCTTGATATTGCCGATTACTACACGCCAAACCAAAAGGAAGCCCAAAAAATTACCGCAGCCGATAATCCCCACAAGGCGGCAAAAATCCTGTCGGATTATTTTGAAAATGTGGTGGTTAAGCTGGACAGCGACGGCTGTCTCGGTATGCAAAAGGGCGAGGAGTTCATTGTTCCGCCGGTAAAAAACATTGAGTGTGCGGACTCAACCGGAGCAGGGGACGCATTCCTTGCGGGCTTTATTTACGGCTTATATTATGACTACAGCTTTAAAGACTGCCTGATGTTCGGCAACATCACCGGAGGGAAATGTGTTACAGAGGTTGGCTGTTTGAGCGCTTATGTTACGGAAAACGAGCTGCTAAGACAATATGAATTACTAAAAAAGCTACTTGACTAATTCAGGAGGGATTACAAAGATGAGTTCTACTGATAGTAAGAAAGAAATACGCTATGTCGGTGTAAAGGAGAATTTGGCCTACGGTTTTGCAAACGCAGGGCAGGTATTCGGCTACAATCTTGTTGCAGGCGGTTATCTCTCTCTGTTTTTTACAAAGGTGTTCGGCATACCGGTGGAGGCGGTGTCCACTATGATTCTCTTTTTGGGAATATGGGATACAGTCAACGACCCTTTGATGGGTGGAATTGTTGACAAAACACGAACAAAATACGGCAAGCTCAGACCCTATTTGCTGATTATTCCCATACCCCTGTCCATAGCGACGATACTGCTGTTTTCGGGTCCGCTGATTTTGGCAGACGCAAAAACTACAACGGTAAAAATTGTATATATGTACATATCCTATATAATTTGGGAGTTGTTTTACACCTTAGGGGATGTTCCGTTTTGGGGTATGAGCTCGGCTATCAGCCCCTCACCCTCCGACAGAACAAGAGCAATATCCACGGCGCGATTTTTGAGTGGTCTTATCGGCGGCCTTTCCACCAGCATACTGGTATTGCTGATGGATGCGTCGGAGCACAATATTATCGGCCTGTCGTTGCCCCAGGTATTCTGCCTGATGGCGGTAATAGCAGGCACATTCGGTACCGGACTGTTTTCTCTGGCAGGACTGTGTACCAGAGAAAGAGTTGTGCAGAGCGTAAAGGAGCCGAGTGTTATTGACGGCTTTAAGGTAATGTTCAAAAACAAGCCTCTGATGCTGATTATCTGCGCCAATGTAATTGGTACGCTTTCGGGCCTTGCCGGAGTATTCCAGAGCTATTATTATGCAGAGGTTGTGAACATCAATTCGCTGTTCCTGATTATCAATTTGCCGGGTACTATACTGGGATTTGTAACATACCTGCTTATACCCAAGCTCAAAGCGAGATTGGACAACAGACAGATTATTTTTTTGAACGGATTTTGCAGAGCCGTAACCTCCGTTGTAGTTTTTCTTATAGGAATGAATTATTACAACCGGATTGCAGTTGTGGTGCCCCTGCTGATGGTGCAGAATCTGATTTTCAGCTTTTTCAATACAGTCCAGAGCGTTATCCCTACCGAGATGATAGGCGACACCATCGACTATATGGAGTGGAAAACAGGGGAGCGCAACGAGGGCGTATCTTTTTCTGTCCTGACATTTACCGGAAAGCTTACCGGTTCTATGAGTACAGCTCTGGCTACGGCGCTCCTGCCCGTTATCGGCCTTTCCTACCAAAAAATTGACGGAGTTCAGACAGCTGTAAAGGGCGAGCATACCGATTTGCTGCTGTGGGCATTCTTTATTCTTGTTCCCAATGTTTTGGGACTTTTGGCATTGATTCCCTATATATGGTATGACCTTACCGGCGAAAAGCTGGGTACAATACGCCGTGAACTGGCAATCCGCAGAAAAGATAATTCAAAACTTGTCGTAGGAGGTGAGGAAAATGAGTAAATGCCCCAATTGCGGCGAAAAAATCAGTCTGTTTTACATAAAACAAACTTGCCCAAAATGCAACGCAAACCTTATGTATTACGATATTGACGCAAGGCTGGAAGCCGACGCCCAAAAAGCCCAAAGGGAGGTTGACGCCGTAAATCATTTTGTGGATATACTGAAAATGTCGTCGGTGGCATCCCCGGTTCATATTGTGAGGCTGGTATTATTCTTTACTCCTCTTGCCGCAATGTGCCTGCCCATGTTCGTTACAGGGGACAAAACCGTCAGCCTTGTAGAATTGATTATGACTATTGTCAAAGGCGGCTTCGACTTTGGCCAAATGCTGGGTGATACGCCGTATTTCTTGGGCGTTTTGGCAATGGCTCTGGTTATCCTTCTTTCGTTGGCAGAGATTATTGCAAGCCTGTTTAGTGCCACAAAGCACGGACTGGGCAGAAATATTGTGTTTTCCGCCGTGAACCTGCTGGCATTGTGCGGCTTGGGTATTACTGTTTGCACAATGGGGGGCAAAATCGGAGTAGGCTTTATTGCTACCCTTGCAATCTATATTGTATGTGATATTTTGCATTTTGTTGTTAATAAAAAAATTCGTGCAAATTATTAAAGTAATGTAGTATAAGCAAAAGATACGCAGTTCCCATATCCTTACCTTGATACAGGTTGGTCTATGGATTTTCAACCAACTGTTAGTCAATATGTACAAGTTTGGTGTATGAGGCGCTTGAGCAGACTGCCAATGCTTGCAGCAATACAACAAGTTCAAAGAACATCAAATACTGGCATAAACAGATATAAATTAAGGCCGGAGTCCGTTTGGATTCCGACCTTTTTATATAGCAGAGGTATGAGAACCTGCCTTGCAGTGTCAAGGCTGTTTTTATCCTGAATTTATTTTATTCGATTTTAAGAAATCAAGATTTTTCTTGATTTACATAAGGTGATTTGCCGGATTCCTTTAATGAATTTCGGCGAGCATTGAGGTCGCTTTCGACGAGTGCTCTTTTTTCCTTTGTGTAATCAACAAATAAAAGCGGTACTATGAATAATACACTTGCTATTGCAGGGGTTAGTACGGTAAGAGGCCATATCCAGCTATCAAATGCGGCAGTTTGAGTTCCAAGAAAAACCTCAGCGTTATCTATCGCCCTATATCCCAAAAGATGCAACGCAAGGGTTGCCAAGCCGGAGGTTATTCCGCTTGAAATTTTTGTAAACGATGTTTGCATTGAAAAGGTAATGCCCTCAGTTCTCTTGCCTGTTTTCCATTCCATATAATCAATACTGTCGCAGAAAATTGAAGTTTGTGCGATAGATGAAGCACCCGACGGTATACTGCCTATTCCAATAATAATCATAGAAATCCACAGCTTTTTACCCTCGAAGCCTACGAAAAATGCTATTGTTCTGGCAACAATATTGAATATTTGAATAAAAATAAGTACATTTCGATAACCGCCGAGCCATTTTTTCATTTGGTCGGCAAAAAGCATACCAATAAAGCTTGGCATACCTGTTACAATGAAATAAATTGTAGTAAGACCGAGTGCACCTATAAGACCGTTTCCTAAAAAGTCACTTGGAATTTCGTACTTAAAGAAATATGTAACAAGCGAAACGCCAAATCCAAGCGAGCCGAAAAGGTTGGAAAGAGTTACCAGCAAAAGCATTTTGTTTTTGAACAAAAGCATAAAGCTTTCACGAAGGGTCTGTTGTTGATCCTCCTTTACAACGGTAATTCTTTCTCTTGCGTAGCTGCAACGATAACTGAGCATTGCACCGCCTAAGCCAAAAATCACGGCAAAAACGAGAGTAACAAGTGCCATACTCATACCAACGGCATTTGCAATCATTTCAAGCGCCATAGGAATAACGGTACTGAATGCACCGTAAACAATACTTCCCACAGTTCTTGACCACTGAACAAATCTGTCTCTCTCTGACGAATTCGGCGATACGGTTGCAGTAATTCCCCACACACTGACATCCTGAACGGTGTACGCCAAATCCCAGCAAATATACATAATTATGAAATAAGACACTCTCAGCCAAAGAAGACTATCCTCCGTGCTGAACACGAGGAAAAGAAGGATTGTAAACACACCGACGGGAAGCGGTGTGTATTTCAAAAACGGTCTCAGCTTTTCACCGTTTGCAAATGTATGACGGTCAATAAACGAGCCTACAATCGGGTCATTGATTCCGTCCCACACCTTCATAACAATAAGCAAAACAGAAACAGTGAGTGCAGGGAAAAGAGCAATATCCGTCATAAAATATGTAAAAAACGATCCGCCGATGAGCGAATAAACAAGATTTTGCCCCGCAAGTCCCGAAAGAAAGTTTACCAATTCCTTTTTCTCAACATACTTCGTTTGAGAATTATCAACAAAGCTTCCAGCCATACTAACACCCCTTTTAGTAAATTATATCATATTTTTACAGAATATCAAATGCTTTTGCTTTTCTTGGGAAAATACAAGGGACGGTCCCCTGTGCATTACAAATCACAGTTTGTCGGGGTAAACGGGTCGTAGAGGACGCCGACCTCTACGATGATGTCAATTAAAACAATGTAGGGAACGCCGTCCACGGCGTTCCGTTAAATATAAATCAAACAAACCGATTAAAGCCTCTCTTGTGTAAAGAGAGGGAGTGAATTTCGCATAGCGAAAGAGACCGTTGCTCCAAATCTTTGATTTGGGAGAAACAGTCCTGCGGACTGTTTTGTAGCAACTTGTATTAATTGCGGTGGAGAGATTGTTACAATGCGTATTTTTAATGACAATCCCTCAGTCACTTCGTGCCAGCTCCCTTTACACAAGGGAGCCATTGTATCCCTACAAACTGCAATTTATCTATTTACAAAATCTCATTATTAATATATATTGTAATTGATTTTATTAGGAGTGATTATTTATGAAAAAAATTATTATTACTGCAATTTGTGTAGCGTTGATTTTGGTAATTACTGTTTTTTCAAGTGCCTGTTCCAAAAGCTCTGATGCTACAACAGGTGGTGAAACCTCAACAACTCAAAACAGTGTTGCACAAAACGAATTTTCAGCAGAGGTTTACCCGGGCTCATATATTGTTTTTGATAAATCAACAGGAGCAATGACTATCAATAGCGTTGGTGTTCTGCCTTGGTCAAATTGGAATGTTCAGGTTAATGAGCTGTTTGAGAAAAACGGTTGCAGTTTGGATGATGTAAAAAAGATAGTAATTACAGAGGGCGTAACGGTTTTTAATGTTGGCGATTTCTGTTCATATAAAAATCTAACCGAAATAACAATTCCGAAAACGGCTAAAGCTATTGTAGGTGTGCATAATTTTAATAATCCGTATTCCCATCCGTCAGATGCAGTGTTCAAATATTTCAATATTAACAAAATCAACTACGGTGGTTCAAAAGAGGATTGGGATAAAATCAGGAAGGATACTGATATTGACCTTGAAAAATGTTCAATAAGCTATTCTGCAAGTGTTCCAAAGTGCAGTGACTTTGAAAAGACAAAGCTGAACAATGAAATAATCAGTGATACTATTCCAAATACAAACATTAAATGTTCTGCAAATCTTTTAACAGGAAAACTAACAGTAGAAGGCAAGGGCAAAATTGAACAACAGGATCAGTTGTTTTATAATCTTATTGGCTTCCTTGATGTTATGTATAATGATGATCAAGAGCTCATATCAATGTATTACTATATTGATGAAATTATAATTGAAGAAGGCATAACCGAGCTTGGAGAAAGTGTTATCAGCTATGCTAATCTTAATAAAATTACACTTCCAAAGTCACTTGAATCAATAGGTAAAAATAATTTTACTGCTGAAAAAACGGTAGCCGATATTTTTTACAACTCAAGTGAAAACGATTGGAAAAAAGTTAAAATTGATTCAGACAACGACGAACTTGTCAATGCAAATATTCATTATAAGAAATAAAGAAGCTATATTAAAGGATTTATAAAAGTCAGTGAACACGCCAGCCTTGAGCCTTTAGCTATACCGAGAAAATAACTCCCTTGCAGTATCACAAGGGAGTTTTAGCTTGTAGAAAAAGTCAAATTGGGGTTTATAGAAATCTTAATTCATACAATAACCGTAGGGGCGACCATTGGTCGCCCCTACGGTAGTTTGAAATTATGGGGTACTCGTAGGGAACGCCGTCCACGGCGTTCCGCAATATAATCGTGCGAAGCACCCTTTACCCTTGCGAAGCAAGGATTTCATCACGAAGTGATTTCACCGCATAGCGATTTCATTGCGAAGCAATTTAACTCACTAAAGCCCAATTTGTCTTTTTCTACAATCAGAAGAATACCGTGAGGGTGTTCTTTCTATTTATGGCAGAGGTATATCAACCTGTCAAGTCACGGTAGTATTTGCTTTGCAAATCTCCACCTTAAAGACTTGACAGAACGATGTTACGGGTTTAATTGCATTATAAACCCGTAATAAGAACCTGAACGCAAGCGTTCAGAACCTTGTTACTCGCTTTGCTCGTAATAAGGATTCTGCGAATCCTTACTTCTTCAGAGAAGAAGAAAACAGGTACCCGTTGGTACCTGTTTCCCTCTTGGCAGAGGTATAAGGATTCGAACCTTAAATGACGGAGTCAGAGTCCGGAGTGTTACCGTTACACTATACCTCTATATTCTGTTGCGCAGGAATAATCCTGTTGCACGCAATAATATATCATACTTTGGTTGGGATTGCAAGAGAAATTTTTATATTTTTGAAAAAATGTGGGTTGGGATTGACGGTGCGCAATTATTATTTGCGTAACGGAAATAAATATTTATATCTTATTGATAATATATTGACAATGTGTTGTGAATGTTTTAAAATAAGTTTGACAAAAAAGTCAATAAGTTTGACAAACAAGGAGGACAATAATGGGACTTACATTAGCGCAAAAGCTGATAAAGGCGCATCTTGTTGAGGGAGAGATGAAGGTAGGCACCGAAATCGGACTACGCATCGACCAGACATTGACTCAGGATGCAACCGGCACAATGGCTTATCTTGAATTTGAGGCAATGGGCGTGGACAGAGTTAAGACGGAGAGGTCTGTTGCTTACATTGACCACAACACATTGCAGACCGGTTTTGAAAATGCGGATGACCACAGATTTATTCAGACAGTAACCAAGAAGCACGGAATTTACTTTTCCCGTCCGGGAAACGGAATTTGCCATCAGGTACATCTTGAGAGATTCGGTATTCCGGGCAAGACTCTTATAGGCTCCGACTCACACACACCCACCGGAGGCGGTATAGGTATGCTGGCAATGGGCGCAGGCGGACTTGATGTTGCTGTTGCCATGGGCGGCGGCACCTACTATATTCCTATGCCAAAGATGACAAGAATCAATCTTACAGGCTATCTTAAGCCATGGGTATCTGCAAAGGATGTTATCCTTGAGGTACTGCGGATTATGAGCGTTAAGGGCGGCGTGGGCAAGATTATCGAGTACGGCGGAGAGGGTGTAAAGACACTTTCTGTTCCGGAGCGTGCCACCATCACAAATATGGGCGCCGAGCTGGGCGCTACCACATCCATCTTTCCGTCCGACGAGATTACTCTGGCGTTCCTTAAGGCGCAGGGCAGGGAGGATGACTGGACAGAAATTCTGCCGGACCCGGACGCAGAGTACGACGAGGTTATCGATATTGACCTGTGCTCGCTGACACCAATGGCTGCGTGCCCGCACATGCCCGACCGTGTAAAGACCACTGACGAAATCGGCAGAATCAAGGTTGACCAGGTTGCTATAGGCTCCTGCACCAACTCATCCTTTGTGGATATGATGAAGGTTGCGGCAATACTAAAGGGCAAGACTGTTGACCCCACTGTATCACTTTGTATTGCTCCAGGCTCAAAGCAGGTACTCAATATGCTGGCGCTGAACGGCGCATTGTCGGATATGATTAATGCCGGCGCAAGAATACTCGAGTCCGCTTGCGGTCCGTGTATCGGTATGGGACAGAGTCCTAACAGCGGCGGTGTATCACTGCGTACATTCAACCGTAACTTCGAGGGTCGCTCCGGCACAAAGGACGGCAAGATTTATCTTGTATCACCCGAGGTTGCCGCTGCGTCCGCACTTACAGGCTATCTTACCGACCCCAGGGATTTGGGCGAGGCTCCTACTATCACAATGCCGGACAAGTTTATCGTTAACGACAATATGATAGAGGCTCCTGCCACACCTGAGGAGGCAGACAGCGTAGAGGTTCTTCGCGGACCTAATATCAAGCCGTTCCCAAAAACAGAGCCGCTGCCGGCAGATATTACTGCCAAGGCTGTGCTCAAGGTGGGCGACAATATCACCACAGACCACATTATGCCTGCAGGGGCAAAGATTTTGCCTTACCGCAGTAATATTCCTCATTTGTCACAGTATTGCTTCGGCGTGTGCGACGAGACATTTCCGGAGCGTATCAAGGCAGAGGGCAAGGGCTTTGTTATCGGCGGTGCTAACTACGGCCAGGGCTCATCCCGTGAGCACGCTGCTCTTGTGCCGCTGTACCTTGGGGTAAAGGCTGTTATCACAAAGAGCTTTGCCCGTATCCATGTGGCTAACCTGGTTAATGCGGGTATTTTGCCATTCACCTTTGCAGACGAGGCCGACTACGACAAGATTGACCAGATGGACGAGCTGCAGTTGGCAAATATTCGTGATTGTATCGAGAATAACAAGCCGGTTGTACTGAAGAACATCACAAAGGGCGAGGAGTATCCGCTGGATTCCTCCCACCTGTCCGACAGACAGAGAGCTATGCTGCTTTGCGGCGGTCTGCTGGATTACACCAGAGAAATGAATAAGTAATTGTAATATTAAAGGAGAGTTTATTATGCCGGAAATTGATGAAAAAAAGGCACTGGACGACGCTGTTGCCAGATTTCGTACACTGATGGAGGCACAGCTGGAGCGTGCCAAGAGAATTAAACAGGACAAGGAGTTCACCGACTATCAGGCGCTGGACAAAATTGTAATCGGTATCTGCGGCGGTGACGGCATCGGCCCAATCATCACCAAGGAGAGCCAGAGAGTAATCGAATTTTTGCTCAAGGATGAGGTAGAGAAGGGCAAGATTGAGTTCAAGGTAATCGACGGCCTTACTATCGAGAACCGTGCAAAGCATCTTAAGGCAATTCCCGACGATGTGCTGGAGGAATTGAAGGCTTGCCATGTTATCCTCAAAGGCCCTACAACCACCCCACGCCAGGGCGACGGCTGGCCAAATGTTGAGTCGGCAAATGTTGCTATGCGCAAGGAGCTTGACTTGTTCGCTAATATGCGTCCCGTTAAGGTGCCCGAGGAGGGTATCGACTGGACATTCTTCCGTGAGAATACCGAGGGCGGATACGCAGTTGGCTCATACGGTGTAAATATTACCGACGACCTGGCTGTTGATTTTACCGTTGCTACCCAGGAGGGATGCGACAGAATTGCTAAGCTTGCATACGATTATGCAAAGAAGAATAACAAGGGCAAGGTGTCCATTATCACAAAGGCAAATATCATCAAGACAACTGACGGCAAGTTCCTCAATGCCGCAAAGGCTATTGGCGAGCAGTATCCCGACATTGTAACTGACGACTGGTATGTGGATATCACCACCGCAAAGCTTATTGACCCTGCGCGCCGTACCGACTTTAAGGTATTTGTACTGCCTAATTTGTATGGCGACATCATCACCGACGAGGCTGCCGAGTTCCAGGGAGGCGTAGGTACTGCCGGCTCTGCCAATATCGGCAAGAGATATGCTATGTTTGAGGCTATCCACGGCTCTGCTCCCCGTATGATCAGTGAGGGCAGAGGTCAGTACGCAGACCCATGCTCAATGCTGAGGGCTACTGTAATGCTGCTTTCGCATATCGGTTATCAGCAGCAGGCCAACGCTCTTGAGGCTGCGCTGGACAAGTGTATGTTCCAGGAGAAGAAATTGGTTATCACCGGTCGTGATACCGGTTGCACCTGCCAAGAGTTTGGCGATTATGTAATGCAGACCATTACGGAGATGACAAAGTAAACCACCTTTTTGGGAGTGATTTTATGGACAAAAACGAAATATCTATTTCTGTAATAAAAAGACTGCCAAGATATTATCGCTTTTTGGAAACACTTAAGGATAACGGCGTTGTCAGAATCAGCTCAAAGGAGCTTGCCGAGCGTATGGGCCTGACAGCGTCCCAGATTCGCCACGATTTCAACTGCTTTGGCGGCTTTGGGCAGCAGGGCTACGGCTACAATGTGTACGAGTTGCACAAGAAGATAGGCGAGATTCTGTGCGTAAATGCCGAGGTAAAGACCATACTGATTGGCGCCGGTAATCTGGGCAAGGCCGTTGCGTCAAAAATCTTTACTCGCGCCAGCGGATTCAAGCTGGTAGGCATTTTTGACAAGAATGAGGCCATTTCGGGCAAGGTTATCCAGGGGGTTCCTGTTAGGCATATCAATTATTTGGAGAATTTTTGTATCGACAATGCGCCTGTGTGTGCCGTTATCTGTATTCCGTCCAACGATATGAAGGAGCTTACAGACCTGCTGTGCAAGTTGGGCATCAGGAGCTTTTGGAATTTTTCCAATTACGATATTGCCATGGCACACCCCGAGGTACTGGTGGAGAATGTTCATTTGACAGACAGTCTTATGACCCTGAGTTTTTTGACCAGTGCCGGTGATTTGGCAGATATTAATGAATAGGGTAAGGATGATAATTATTGGTTAAGATATGCAATCGAGAGGTTATTGATGTTGTAAGATATGGCAGCAACAAGGCCATTTTTGTCGAAAAAAAGCCTATGCCGGATGATGTGGGTCGATACAGGGTTGGATATTTTGTGCTTAATTTTGATACCGGCGAAAAAGAGGTTATCACAAAAAATGCTTACCTTATGCAAAAATTCGGCTCAAATTACCAAAAAATCAGCGATACGCTGGGCAATTTTGTGCAGTGCGAGGCATGGCTTTTGCCCAATCGCAGTGTGTTGGTTGTGTTTGATAACGGTCAGGCAGGCCTTTTTGACAGCGACGGCGAGTTGAAAAGGGACGGACTGCTGTCCCACAACGACAGTCCCGTGTGTGGCGTTGCCCCGGACGGGGACTGCTTTTGGAGCTATTGCCGGGGCGAAAATTGTGTTATGCGCTATTTTGTGGACGGTATCAAGCTGGATATTCGTATCGGCGGCAGGGACGCAGGCACCTTTAACAGACCTAATTTTGTGTCCGCCGATGACGACGCGGTATATGTGTGCTGTGATTATTCCACCGTGCGGGTGATTGACAAATCCAATTTTACCGTATCGGATTTGGGCAGGAGCTACGGCGACCTGAGACAGTTTTATCGCTTTGGGGAATATGGGGTTGTTTGTACCGGTACAGGCACATTTGTTGACAGATTATAGTATTTAGAGGAGAGCAAGCGCTCTCCTCTTTTTCTTGCAATTCCTTTTTGATTATGATAAAATGATGTTGCCAAACCAATTAAATATTAACATGCAAAATCCGCAGATGTTCTTCTGTCAAAAACACTGGCTTATTTATCTGCGTTTTTTGCGATATATAATTGGTTTGGCGACCTGAGCCATGTGTTTTATTGCGTATGGCTTCGGCCATGCGCATTTTTTATTTTGGAGGTTGCAATGAGATTTAAGGACAGATATACACAGCGTAATTGTGTGGATAACGAATACATATATTTTTCAAAAAGAGATTTGCAGGATGTATTCCGTCAATTGGGATATTACGAGGATATTGGGTCTTCGCCGGAGGAGTTGGCAGATGTTCTCATCGACGCCGAGTTGTCCAAGGCACGGGCAGAATGGGATTTGGATAACCTGGAAAAATGGCAGAATCTGAAAAACAGAATAACAAAAATCCCGCCGGACAATTTCGACGGGAAGTATTAAACAATTATATCCGATTAAGGCTCCCCTTACAACAAGGGGAGCCTTATTTACACAAGTGAGGCTATGTTTTGTCTGCGTGCGCAGCATCTTATTGAGCCTTGTGTTTGGATAACAATGGGGTATATTGACTGTTTTGTTTGCAGGGTGTTTGTGGTATAATTAGTTCATCTTTACTACTTCTTAACTTTTTCTTTGACATATGTTAGAAAATGCGTGGTTTAATGAGTACAACGGAGAAAGGATTAATCATGGATATGAAAGATTACAATGTGCTGGTTTGTGATGATGACGAGGCAATTCTGGAGTCATTGCGAATTTATCTTGACAACGAGGGATACAATGTTCTGACAGCCTGCGACGGTCAGCAGGCGTTGGAGCAGGTGGAGAATAACGAGATTCACTGTGTTGTGCTGGATATTATGATGCCTCGTCTGGACGGACTTAAGACCACCCTCAAGATTAGGGAAAAATACAATTTTCCCATCATTCTCTTGTCGGCAAAGAGTGAGGACACCGACAAAATATCGGGTCTGGGCTTTGGAGCCGATGACTATGTGACAAAGCCCTTTAACCCTTTGGAGCTGGTGGCCAGGGTCAAGTCCCAAATCAGGCGATATGTTAACCTGGGCAGCTTTAGGCTAAAAAACAGCCAACTAATGACCGGCGGAGTTGTGCTGGATACCCAGACAAAGCAGGTTACGGTTGACGGCATTGAGGTAAAGCTCACCGCCAGAGAATTCCAAATTTTGGAATACCTGATGGAGAATATGGGCAGGGTACTGTCATCATCTCAAATATATGAGGCTGTGTGGCACGAGCCGTCCTTTACCAGCGAAAAGACGGTAACAGTTCATATCCGTAATATCCGTGAAAAGATAGAGATTAATCCCAAGGAGCCGAAATACTTAAAGGTGGTGTATGGTCTTGGATACAAATGTGAAAAAATTTAGGTACTCAGTTGTAACAAAAATACTGTGCGTGGTGTTGTGCTTTGTCACATTCTGCTCTGCCGCATGGCTGTCGGTTTTTACAATATACTCAAATATGACGCCGGTGTATGACTCTACCGTGGATGAGGTGGATGCAAAGGATTGGACAAATTCTACTATCGTGTATAATATGCTTCGTGACAGCTCGGTGCCGGTTGTGGTTGAGCTCACAGCTATTGACGATGCAACAGAAATAAAAAACAAGCTGGTCAAGAACAGGGACCTGTATGTTAAGGAAATATACAAAACCGTTCTCAATAATACAGCATACATAGCGTACGAAAGCTATGATGAAGAGCATAATGACGCAACCGTTTACACAACTATGGTAGAAAGTTATACGGATGTGTATTTTGTCACGGTGGACAAAAATCAGGTTGGCGAAATAGCCCTGTCCGATTTGGAAACAAAGGCGGATGTGGAGAGTGCCGTTGATGAATTTATAAATAATTTTGAAGAAAACTATTTGTACGACTTGACGGCAGAATATAATAAAGGCGATGTGAACGAGTGCAGTTACTATGCCTCCTACGCAGACAGAACGCTGACAAATGTTGACGGATTTGACAAGAGCGACGCGCTCCAAAGCCCGTATTATATTATCATCCGGCACGGCAAGGCAACCTACAGCGGCATAAACAGCAAGGTTGCGCAGGATGTTATTGATTGCATAATGGGCAGTACAAAGAGAATCGGGGATGTTGATTTTTATTTCTACTTTACTCCCAAGGAAAGCAGCATATTTGACTTGGTTTTAGACGAGCTAAAGGGTTACGACCGCAGAATTTCAAATATCTATGCGTTGTACAACTATACCGAGCCAATGGTAAATAATACTACAAAATATATGGCTATGGCTCTGGTGCTGCTGGTGTTGAGCTTTATGTTCGGTTTTGGATATTTCTTTATCACCGGCAAAAAGGGAGATGACCTGCCGGCAAAACCGGTTTTCTATGATTACATTCCGCTGGAGCTGAGTATCGCAGCCGTTGGCGGACTGGGCTTTGGCGCATGGGCTTTGGTGGTTGGGTTAGCAGACACCCTTGTGTACGATATGAAAACGGCATTGATTCCGTTTATTGTATTCGTTGCCGTTATGGTGAGCTGGGTACTGCTGTTCTTCTTTGTATCGTCCCTGTCCAGGTACATACATAGCGACAAAAAATTCTGCAAGCACCTGCTTACCTACCGGATAATTCATTATGGCCAAATAGCCTTAAAATGGGTAATAAGCCGTGTTAAAAAATTGTGGGGCAAAATCAAGGCGTCTGCACAGCGAACAGGCAAAGCGTTCTTTTACAAGCCGCGAAAGTTCAAACGCAATATCATTTTGGTTGCTGTGGGCTGGCTGGTAATCAACCTTGCATTGGTTGGCTTCGGTATATTCGGTATTGCCATTGACGGTATTCCCATTACATTGTTCTGCGTGCCTGCGTTCATACTGTTCAACTTCTTTGCTATACGCAAGGTGGCAGAGTACATGGGCAATCTGGACAGAATTATAGATGCCGCCGCCAACAGGCAGGAGGTTATGGTAGATACGGAGCGCTTGGACGAGTCCCTGCGTATTCTGGTGGAGAGTATGCGCTACACAAATGCGGAGCTGCAAAATGCCATCGCCAAGGCGGTTAAGGACGAGAGACTGCGAACAGAGCTGATTACCAATGTGTCCCATGACCTCAAGACTCCCTTGACCTCCATAATCACCTATGTTGACCTGCTGTCCAAGTGTGATATTGACGACCCCAAGGCTCTCGAATATATTGCTGTTCTTGACGAAAAGGGCAGCAAGCTGAAGCGCCTTATTGACGACCTTATTGAGGCGTCAAAGGTGACATCGGGCAATGTGACCGTATCGCTGACACCTATTAACCTTAGCGAGCTGTGTCTGCAGTCAACAGTGGAGGCTCAGTCCGATTTTGAAAAGGCGGGGATTGAGCTGGTGGTCAAGCAGGGCGCAAAGCCCATCGTTGTTGTGGCAGACGGTACAAAAGTAAATCGAGTAGTCGAAAATCTGTTGTCCAATGCCCGCAAGTACAGCGCAATGGGCTCAAGGGTGTATGTTGATGTGTATGAGCAGGACGGTCGGGGTATCTTTGAGATAAAGAACATATCCGCCCAGCCCCTGGACATTACACCCCAGGAGTTGACAGAACGCTTTGTGCGAGGGGACAAGTCCCGTAATCAGGAGGGTAACGGCCTGGGTCTGTCCATAGCCAAGGAGCTGTGCTCTCTTCAGCAGGGCAATTTGGAGTTGATTATCGACGGCGATTTGTTTAAGGCAAGGGTAAAGCTGCCGCTGAATAAATAAAACAAGAGGGGAGCAAGCGCTCTCCTCTTTGCTGTTGGTTACAATTCTATGCCCAGTTCCCGCGCCTTTTTGCAGATTGCCTGCCAGTCTGCCAGAGCCATGGGCTTGTTGTTGATATTGCGCAGAATTGCCGCAGGGTGGTAGGTGGCTGTTATCAGCCTGCCCTCCTTTTCTATAAATTCGCCGTGCTGACGAGTCACCTTGAAGGACGGTGATATTAGCTTTTGGGCAGAAATTCTGCCAACGCAAACAATGATTTTTGGGTCTATTATTTGGAACTGACGGTTTAGCCATTCAAGGCATTGTGCTGTCTCGGCGGGCTTTGGGTCACGATTTTTTGGGGGTCTGCATTTGCACATATTAGCAATGTACACATTTTTGCTACGGGACAGGCCGACCTCCTCCAGCAATTGGTCCAGCAGCTTGCCACTCCTGCCTACAAAGGGCTGTCCCATAATATCCTCGTTTTCGCCGGGAGCCTCGCCTATAAGCATAATGTCGGCGTCTTTTTTGCCCACGCCGAATACCGTGTTGGTTCTGCTGTGGCACAGCTCACATTTTGTACAGCGACTGCACTCCGATTCCAATTGGTCAAGAGTCATAAGTTACACCATCCTTTGCCTTTTTTATATAATATCAAATTTATGGTTGAAAAACAATCAAAATAGGTATAAAATAGCAACGAAACAATTATTTTGGAGGAAAGAATTATGGCAAATCAAGTTTTGGTAGAGATTAGCGCCCGTCATGTGCATTTGTCCAAAGAGGATTTGGAGGTATTATTTGGCGAGGGCTATGAGCTTACAGTCAAGAAGATGCTGTCCCAGCCGGGTCAGTACGCTTGTGAGGAGAGAGTGAGAGTAGTCGGCACAAAGGGAGAATTCCCGGCTGTATCAATCCTGGGCCCCACAAGAAAGGAAACACAGATAGAGCTGTCACTCACAGATGCAAGGTCAATCGGTGTTGTCGCTCCTGTCAGGGAGTCAGGCGACCTGGAGGGCTCCGGCGCTTGCAAGCTGGTAGGCCCGGCAGGCGAGATTGAACTGGCACAGGGTGTTGTTGCCGCCAAGCGCCACATTCACGCTACCACAAAGGACGCTGAGGAGCTTGGAATCGAGAATGGACAGATTGTGTCCGTGGAGATTCCTACATCCAACGGCAGAAATCTTACCTTCGGCGATGTAGTGGTTAGAGTATCCGACAGCTATGCGCTGGCTATGCACATTGATACCGACGAGGCCAATGCCGCAGGTATGGCGCCTAACACCATGGGCACCATCGTTAAGTAACAGTATTACACAAAAAAGCGTTACGGATTTCGTACATTCCGTAACGCTTTATTTTTTTTACATATTTCTTATATCACTGCCGAAGAGATACTGTGGCACATATTCGCCGGTCAGTCGGCTGGTAATACGCTTGTCATATCTTTTTTCCAGGGCAGAAAATTTGAAATTAGTGCTGATTACGGTAGGTCTGCCTGCCAGAATACGGGTGTTGATAATGTTGTACAGAGTTGCCACGCTGTACTGGTTGTTAACCTCTGTGCCCAAGTCGTCCAGCACCAGCAGGTCACATTCCATAACTTGTTTTTTGTTATACACCAAGCCTTCGTCCCTGCCGAACTGTTCTGATTGCAGGTCGTCACAGATGTTTTGGGCAGTACCGTAGCAGCAGTAGTACCCCTTGTTTACCACCACATTCATAATTGCCAGGGACAGGTGGGTTTTGCCCAATCCTGCGCCGCCGATGAACAGCAGATTTTTGCTGTCCATAGAAAAGTTCTGGGCATATCTGTGGGCGGTATCTGCCACCTTTTCTGCCTTTTGGCGGGGGACAATGCCGTTGTCCAAGGGGACGGAGGAGTAGTACCGGGTGTCGAAGTTGTCAAAGGTGCATTCCTCCAGGGGAGCAAGCTGCTCCAGTTCCTCCCGCATAATCTCCTTTAGTATGGTTTTGTGGCACTGGCACATTCTGCCGTCGATAAAGCCTTTGTCCTCACAAGCAGGGCAGGTGTAGTGGGGCTTCATTGCATCGGGGTCGTATCCTGCCTTTTGGAGTATGGAGGTACGCTCTTCTACCAGGGCATTACTCCGAGAGCGAAGCTCTGCCACCTTTTCTTCCGTATTATCCCTGTACAGGAACAGCTGGGATATTTCCAGCCCGATTTGGGCAAGGCCCCTTTGGATTTCTGCCACACGGGGCAGTTCCTCCATAATTTCCTGCTTCAGGATGTCGGCCTTCATTACGGCGTCGTCACGGCGAGCCTCAAGTCGGCGCATTGCCTTGTTGTATATTTCTCTGGGATATGGCATTTTGTTCTCCTATATATCGTTGTTGTCGTCAAACATTGCACGGCGCTCAATTTCGTCCAGGTCGTAGGTGGTGTCTATGTCGCCGGAGCGAGAGTCGGCACTTTCTTTGCGCTGCTTGTGTTGAGCATTGTCGTTTTCTACATCGGTGGGGGTTTTGATGCCCTGTTTTTTCCATTTTTTTAGTATGCCGTCCACATATTTCAGGCTGGGATTGGCGGCATTTTCGTTCATTGCGTCACAGGCGATGCCTATCATCTCCATGGAGAAGTCCTCACGCCAGTTGCGAATCATCACTCGCTGCTTTGCGGTGGGGTTGCGATAGTGCATACCCGCCATGGCGATAATCTCTGTCCACAGCTTGTCCGACAGCTCCAGCTCCCTCAGCTTTTCGTCAGCGGCGTCCAGGGTGGTGATACCCTGCTCGCTCCAGTCCTTGGCCATGGCAGTTACATAGGCTGTGCCCAGCGCACGACCGTTCTTTTTTTCGTTAACATAGTATTGCAGTATGGTCAGCACCACATCACCCGGCAGTCCGTAGTAGGTAATCATATTGATTATCATTTCCTGCTGGGCGTGGGACAGGGTCTTGCCCAGCACCTCCTGGGCACTGCGCAGGGTGTCGGTCAGCATACTGTCCTCCCGACACATGGTTACGATGTCTTTTGGGGTAAGAGTGGGGATTGGTATTGATTCCACAGCAGGCTTTCGCTCTTTTTCCTTTGCTTTACGGGGAGCAGAGGTCGGCGTTGCCGTAGGCGGAGCGCCGGCACCATCGTGGGTCAGCAGTCCCTCCTGGACCCAAAAGTCGAGAAAATCGCAGGCGTCACTTTCTGTGCAACCAAGGATTTTGGCAACATCCTTTGGGTCGCCGTTGCCGTTATTTGACAGCACTATCATCAGCGCCTTGAGCTGGTATTCGCTTGCCAGCTTTATGTATTGCTGTACAATCAGGTTGGGCACGCAAAACATACCGCCCTGCCACAGTTCGCCCACAGGTATAACTTGGTATTGCACAGGATTTCACCTCAATTCTTTATGTTATGGTAGTGTCTTGCTACAGCTTCAGGTCCATGGCGCATTTGAGCACATTCTTTGCACAGCGCTGCATTTCGCCAAGGGTGATACCGTACTGTTTGCCGTAGGACGCCAGCAGAGTACCGTCGGGCTTGCGCTTGCCGGTTCTTTCGCCTCCGGGCATAAGCAGGTCAACCTGACTGCGTACACGGTATGCCTGGTCCTTCATCACAGGGAATTCCGGAGATTTGCTTGGCTTCATCCACCAGTCGGTCATTACCATGCCCTCATATTCCCATTCTCCCCGGAGAACGGTGGTGCAAAAGTCGTAGTTGTAGTGACTGTACACCTCATTGGTTTTGTTGTACGAGGTCATGATTGTGTGAGGCTTGGCCTCCTTGATACAAATTTCAAATCCCTTTAGGTATATTTCTCTCAGCGCCCGTTCGCTGACGATAGCGTTGTTTGTGTTGCGGCACAGCTCCTGGTTGTTGCAGGCAAAGTGCTTTGGACAGGCGGATACGCCACGGCTCTGTACGCCTTTAACAACTGCGGCAGCCATCTTGCCGGTAAGATACGGGTCCTCGCTGAAGTACTCAAAATTTCGTCCGCACAGGGGGTCACGGTGGATATTCATACCCGGAGCCAGCAGTACATCGGTGCCTCTGTCCACCATTTCGCCGGACAGGTGGCTGTATATCTCCTCAACCAGGTGAGTGTTAAAGGAGCATGCCAGCAGCGTACCGATTGGCAATAGGGAACAGCTGCTCTGCAGGCGTATGCCCGAGGGTCCGTCGGTGGTGATTACCGCCGGGATTCCCTTTTCCTGTAGGGAGGGCAGTATGCCGGCAAATGCCCCTGCATTTCCCTTTGGGCCGTACTTGCTGTCCATGGTGTAGTCGCCGCGGGTAATGGCTTCCAGTTCCTCCAAGCTAAGCTGAGCCACAAATTGGTCCATGGTGCTTTTGCCGTTTTTGACATCAATGAGTTTTATTCCCATATCGCCGGTCATGGGAATGTCGTCGGGAATGTTGTTGATAATACGGGTTGCCAGGTCGTACTTTTCCTTTGCCACCCACTTCATATTGGCAACGGCTTTGCCATCTTCGTAGTCGGCGTGAATAATTTTGAAGTCAACCTTTGGAGCGCAGATTTGCTTATGACGGCAGTATATCTCCGTTGCTTCCTGGTAAAATGTGAGTGCAATCTGCTGTGCCCGTACATCACTGCCCACATAAAATATGTACTCACCCTGAACCAGCACATAAGCCTCGGCGTTGTTGGTGAGTCCGCAATCGTCAAAGGAGGCAAGCTGATACAGGTCGATATTCACTGTCAGTTCCTGGCTTTCGCCGGGGGCAAGCTCTTTGGTCTTTGCAAAAGCAACCAGCTCCCTGGCAGGACAGCCCAGCAGAGATTCCGGCTTTGACACATAGACTTGCACAACCTCCTTTGCAGGGTGCGAGCCGGTGTTGGTTACCTTGGCGGTAATGTCAAAACCGTTTTTGGCGGTTTTTGTATCCACAGCTTGTATATCAAAGGCAGAATAACTCATACCCCAGCCGAAGGGATACATAACCTTGTTTTGGCCAAAGGTCTCAAAATACCTGTAGCCAACATATATGTCCTCGGTATAGTAGTTTTCTTTTTTATTGCCGAAGTCATCGGTACACGGGTAGTCGTCGTAGGCTGTAACAACGGTATCCGTCATCTTGCCGCAGGGGGACACATTGCCGCACAGCAGGTCAGCCACAGCATTGCCGCTTTCCATACCGCCTTGCCATACATACATAACGGCGCCGATTTTGTCGCCGTACCGGGTTACCCATGACATATCAATAATGTTGCCCACATTGAGCAGAACAACAACCTTGTCAAAATGAGAGGTAACGCTGTCCAGCATTGCATACTCCTCCGGGTGGAGGTAGTAGCTGCCCTCTTCCAGCCGGCAGTCCCTGTCCTCTCCGGATGAGCGACCGATGGTAACAACTGCCACATCGCTTTCGTTGGCAGCATTGCCCACTATTATGTCGTTAAGGGGCATTTCCTCATATCTTAGGGGCCAGTGAGCCCAGTATCCGTGGAAAATAGGATTGTCCTTTCTCCATTTGGTGTAGATGTCCTCAAGAGCAGTGTTCAGCTCCAGCTTGGCACAGTTGTGAATACCCTGTGCAATATTGACCGCATAAGGCTTGTTTACATCACCGCCTGAGCCGTAGCCTACAAAAAAGTAGTCCCAGCAGGTTCTGCCGAACAGAGCCACATTTGTTCCCTCTGCCAGCGGCAGCAGATTGTTGCGGTTCTTAACCAGTACCGCGCCCTCGGCAGCGCCCTTACGCAGCAGCTCCGGCATACCCGGTGTGATGATTTTTTCGGTTTCAACACTTGCGTTTTCTGCCTGGGAGAGTTGGGACACCGTTCTTACTGCTTTTTCCTTGGTTTTGGTTATGAGAGACTTGATGCTCATTAGTATTTTATCCTCACTGTTCTGGTTCCTTTTTTGCAGGGAATACGGTGTATGCCCTTGCCGGGAACATAGATTTCTGTCGGAGCCTCGCATTTGCCGTTATCATGATATGTTACGGTAAATATGCGATTGTCCTTGTCGGTTTTGTATTCTATTATGTTGCCGCACACAGCCACGGGATACGGTCTGTTGATGCGATGACAGAATTCCTTGTTTGTGTGCCGATAAGCCCAGTAGATATTGCTCCACTGATTCTGTTCCATAATATCCATCACATATTCTATGTGGTCTATCCATTCGTTGCCCATTGCGCCGCATCCCCATTCGCCAAAGACAACAGGCACATTCATTGCCAGCTGGTTGGCTCTGATTCTGTCGGTAATCAGCCGTATGCGTTCATTGGATGAGTATTTGTTGTACAGCGCCGAATCCACAAACAGGTCGTAGGCGTGGGGAGAATAAATGTAGCGCTCCTTTGTATCAATACGGAAGGGCACACCCATGTTGGAAAAATAGTTGTGCTCGAAAAACGAAAGGCAATTTTTGTTGATTGCGTTATGGCATTTGTCCACAAACGGACGGTAGAACCGGCGGTTAAAATCCTCTGTATATTCCTCCAACCCTTTTATTGAATTGGCAAATACCTCGTAGCTGTCCATACGCTCCAGCAATCCAAACGGACCTCCGTCGGCGGCTACAACCTTTGCAATTTCGGCTACAGTTCTTATAAAGCCCTGTTGGTCGCCGCAGGTATCAAAATGACGGTGCAAATCGAGATTTTTGTTATAGATTTCTCTCACCGTATTTTGTAGGAATGTGACGAACAATTTGCGGCCGTCACGCTCCAAATACGGCTCGTTGAGATAGTCGTAGCCGATAATGTTGTCGCAGTCCTCAAAGGCTTTTGCAAAGTGTACCCATGCGTTGACAAACTTGTCCTGCACATTGTTGCGGTTGTTCCAGAAGTCGCAAAAGCATTGCTGTACGCCATCCATGTAGAAATAGCCCTCCGCCCAGATTGCAATCTGGCGCTTAGGCTTGATGTGGCTGCTTACGGACCACTTTGGCATTCCGTCTCCGAAATGGAAGAGGTTGCTGTATAGGTCCTGGTGCATATCCAGCAAAACATATATGCCCATTGATTCGCACTTTTTTACAAAGTGATGAAACGCTTCGATTACGGCTTCGTTGTACCGGCCCTCCTTTGGCTCTATAGCTGCCCATGTTGTGCCAAGACGAACGATATTTGCGCCGGAGGCTTTCAGGTAGGATAATTTTGTGTCTAAAAATTTGGTGATTTGCTTTGGGGATAGAGTGGGCTTTTTTAGGCACAGATTTTCTCCGCGGAAGATTCTTTGTCTGCCATATTGGTCTCTGATAACAAGACCGTCGGTATAGAATTTCATAATTCACCTATAGTGTAGTGGGTTTGTATTGTTCCTCAAACAAATGCTCAAGGTGTTCTTCGTCCTTTGCGAATCGGCGCTGGCTGACAAGGAATACTACCTCGTCGCCCTCGTTGAGCACCACATCGCCGTTGGGGGTAATGCTTTCCTCCCCGCGCTCGACGGTAACTATCAGCGCGTGCCGTCCCCACGGGATTTCCTTTATCTTTTTTCCGTTCAGGTTGGAGCCTGTAGGGATGACAAATGATTTTATTATCTTTTCGCTTCTGCCGGATTTCTTTTCCTGGGGGTTGGACACCAGTCTGCCCAGCAGAGCCTCGTAGATGGGCTCGCCTCCCAGCAGTCCGGAGGTTGCGTAGCTTATTAGAGCCACGGTTACCAGCGGCAAAAGGTTGTTCATATTACCGGTTAGCTCAAATACCAGCACAACGCCGGTAATCGGGCTCCTGATAGTGGCGGAAAAGAATCCCGCCATACCTATAACGGCAAATTCCTCCCACAGACCCTGGGGCAAATCCAGAGCACGGATGGCGATGCCACCCAGACCTGCGCCAAGGTAAGTGCCCAATATACACATCGGGTACAGGGTACCACCCGGTGCGCCGGATGCAAAGCATACTGCGCCGAACAAAAATTTGGCTGCCAGCAGACCAAACATTACCCCGATTCCGGGATGCTCCTGCATCAGGTATTCTACCATACTGTGACCGCCGCACAGTACCTGCGGCAGTACAAGACCCACACAGCCGGAAATCACAAAGGTAACAGGCATTTTTATGCGGTTGGAGATGTTGATTTTTTTGTACAGGGTTTGGAACAGAAGCATAATCTTTGTGTACCCAAAGCCTGCAATTCCAATGGCAATGCCCATTATCAGCAGTACCCAGTACCTATGCAGCGGAAAAATCACCGTGTCGTAGTTGAATATTGTGCTCTGTCCAAAAAACAGCTTGGATATATAGTCTGCGGTAACGGTGGATACGATACCCATACACAGTATATTTTTGTCAAAGGAGTGGTGTATCTCCTCCAGCACAAACATAATGCCTGCCAGCGGTGCGTTGAATGCGGCGGCCATACCGGCGCCTGCGCCGCAGGAAATCATACGGTGCTCCGTGGTTTTGTCGGCTTTTGTAATATGTGCCATTCCCTTGCCGGCCATACCTCCCAGCTGTACGCTGGGACCCTCGCGACCCAAGGACAGTCCGGCAAATACGGACACCGTACCTCCCACCAGCTTGGCAAGGATTACCTGCCACCAGCCGGGGGAAAGTCTGCCTTTTATTTCGCCGTTGATTTGGGGAATACCTGATCCGGCGGCCATGGGCTCCCATCTTACTATTGTGCTGACGGCAAAGCCCAGCACTGCCAAGGCAACCAGCCATACAGCTATTAGCACGGGCTTACCCTTGATGTAGGTCAGAATACTGTTCATTCCGTTTTCGGCAAAAGAGAGCAAATAGCGATAAAGCACAGCCACAAGTCCTGCGACTATGCCAACCTCGAGACCCCTTACGATAAGGTAAAAGGGCTCGCTCTTGTGAGATTCAATTTTGCGGATTGTACTTCTCTTTTTTTGCTCCATAATATATTATTATATATCCTGTAATACTTATTTTCAACAAGAATATATGCTATGCCCACAGGCATATTGTGGCATATATTGTGTTTTGGCAAAAAACAGCGACACCCCAACAGGAATGTCGCTGATTATTATTTTGCGGTTGATTATCTGTAGATGATTGCCTCGCGCTCGGGACCGTTGGATACCATAGTGATACGGTGGCCCAGCTCACCCTCAATAAATTCAACATAATCCCTGGCCTCTTGGGGAAGCTTGTTGTATTCCTTTATGCCACGGATGTCACAGTGCCAACCCTTGAGGGTCTTGAGCACCGGCTTAGCTTTCTTTAGCTGTGGTGTGGTGGGAAAGTCCTTCGTTACCTCGCCGTCAATCTCGTAGCCGACGCATACCTTGATTTCCTCCAGGTAGGACAGGCAGTCCAATGCGGTCATAACAACCTGGGTTGCGCCCTGGCACTCGATACCGTAACGGCTGGCAACACAGTCAAACCAGCCTACACGACGGGGTCTGCCGGTGGTAGCGCCGAACTCACCCTTATCGCCGCCGTGGATACGCAGCTCCTGAGCCTCGTCCCCGAATATTTCGCTGACGAATTCGCCGGCACCGACAGCTGATGAATATGCCTTGGTTACTACTACAATATCCTCAATCCTGTGGGGCGGGATACCGGCACCCACTGCGCCGTAGCCTGCCAGCGTTGATGATGATGTAACCATTGGGTAGATACCGAAATCGGGGTCCTTGAGTGTACCCAGCTGACCCTCAAGAAGTATATTTTTGCCTTCCTTGATAGCGTCGGAAATGTACTTGTGAGTGTCGCATACATAAGGAGCAATCTTTTCCTTGTATTCCATACAGGTGCTGAACAGCTCCTCCTCGTCCAGCAACGGCTTGTGGTACACATGCTCCAGAGTCAGATTCTTCAGCGTGCAGATGTTCTTCAGCTTAGCCCTCAGAGTTTCCTCATCGAACAGCTCGTTAACCTGAATACCGATTTTGCTGTATTTGTCGGAGAAGAATGGGGCGATACCGCTTTTTGTGGAGCCAAATGCGTTTTTGCCCAGGCGCTCCTCCTCGTAGGTGTCCAGCAGGATGTGGTACGGCATAAGAATCTGCGCTCTCTCGCTGACCAGCAGGTGTGGGTTGAGGCCTGCTTTTTTTACCTCCTCCAGTTCGTTCAAAAACTTGTTTATGTCCAGTGCAACACCGTTGCCGATGATACAGGTGGTGTGGTCGTAGCATACGCCGCTGGGCATCAGGTGTAGTGCAAATCTGCCGTGCTCGTTGATGATGGTGTGTCCTGCGTTTGCACCACCCTGGAATCTGATAACAATATCGCTTTTTTCTGCGAACATATCGGTGATTTTGCCCTTGCCCTCGTCGCCCCAGTTGGCGCCTACAATTGCTCTTACCATAGTGTATTCTCCTTAATTTAGTTATCTTGGATAATTAGTGATGGAACAGACGGATGCCTGTCATTGTCATTGCGATACCGTGATTGTCGCAGCATTCGATTACATTTTCGTCCCTGACGGATCCGCCGGGCTGTGCAATGTACTTTACGCCTGACTTAACGGCGCGCTCAATATTGTCCTCAAATGGGAAAAATGCGTCGCTTCCCAGGGCAACATTGTCCATTTTCTTGTGCCACAGAGCCTTTTCTTCTGCTGTGAACGGCTCCGGCTTTTCGGTAAAGTATCTCTGCCATACGCCGTCCTCAAGCAGCTCTTGGTAGTCGTCGCTGATGTATAGGTCGATAGCGTTGTCGGCATCGCATTTTCTTATGCCGTCGATGAACGGCAGGTTAAGTACCTTTTCGTTGCGGCGCAGCCACAGCATATCCGCCTTGTTACCTGCCATGCGTGTGCAGAGAATCCTGCTTTGCTGACCGGCGCCTACGCCGAGAGTTTGTCCGCCCTGGGCATAAACCACTGAGTTGGACTGTGTGTATTTTAAGGTAATCATTGATATTAGCAGGTCAATTTTGGCAATTTCGGGAATCTCTTTGATTTTTGTCGGCATATTGTCAAAGAGGTCCATAGTGATTTTTGCGTTATTGCGCTTTTGCTCAAACTTGATGCCGAACACCTGCTTCGTTTCCATCTCATCAGGTACATAATCTGCGTCAATCCTGATAACCAGGAAGTTGCCTCTGCGCTTTGCCTTCAGAATTTCCAGCGCCTCGTCTGTGTAGTCCGGCGCAATTATCCCGTCGGACACCTCCTTTTGCAGGAATTTTGCAACGCTGGCGTCACAGGTGTCGCTCAGTGCCGCAAAGTCGCCGAAGGAGGACTGTCTGTCACAGCTCCTTGCTCTGACATAGGCTTGCGCAATAGGACTCAGCTCCAATCCATCCGGCACCATGCACACCTTGCGGTCGGTGTCGGTCAGCGGCTGTGCAACTGCGGCGCCTGCCGGGCTGACATGCTTGAATGATGCGGCGCTTGGCAGTCCCGTAGCTTCCTTTAGCTCCTTTACCAGCTGCCATGAGTTGAATGCGTCCAGCAGATTGATATAGCCTGCGGCGCCGTTCAGTACCTCAAAGGGAAGCTCTCTGCCGTCCATGTGGATTCTGGCAGGATTTTGGTTGGGGTTGCATCCGTATTTCAGCTTGTATTCTGTCATTCGATTACCCTCACTTCTACATATACTTGTAAATACAATATCATATTTTACAATACTTTGTTGAAAAAAGCAATACACAGTGATACAATAAACAAAAGATTTTTGTTAGGAGCAGGATATGAAAGGTATTTTGGTTACCAATCACTATTTGGTGGGCGAAAAATTCGATACCCTCCACAGGCACCTGATTACTACTGCGGCGGATTGCGGAATCCGTATGGAGCATATTACCAACAGGGACATGGCTTTTTGGAACGACAGCGCCGATTTTGTGCTGTTTTGGGACAAGGATGTCAACCTTGCTCGACTGCTGGAGAGCAGGGGAATCCCGGTGTTCAACAATGCCGACGCCATCGCCCTGTGCGATGACAAATCAGCCGCGTATTCTCGACTTTTCGGCGTTGTTCCACAGCCAAAAACAATATCGGCTCCCATGTCATTTTTTGATGTGGATTATACCGATTTTGTACAGCAAGCCGTGGCGGAATTAGGTCTGCCGCTGGTATATAAGGAATGTCGCGGTTCCTTTGGCGAACAGGTACATCTTTGTCATAGTGTGGAGGATATTGTCAGTCATATTGACAGCAAGCCGTTTTTGTTGCAGGAGTATATAGAGTGTGGCGGCAGTGATGTGCGCATTGAGGTTGTGGGCGACAGATGTGTTGCCGCTATGAAAAGGCACAATAACAGCGATTTTCGCTCCAATATTACCAACGGAGGCACCGCCGTTGCTTACACCCCCACCGATGCACAATGCCGGCTGGCGTTTGATGCCTGCAGGCGGCTGGGTCTTGATTTCGGCGGGGTGGATATTATCGGCGATAATATGGTTTGCGAGGTAAACAGCAACGCTCATATTATCAATATTATGGACTGCACCGGCGTTGATGCGGCGGTAGAAATTTTTGAGTACATTAAGGGGCAGATATGACACCGATTTTAGTTTATTCTCCGGAGGAGGCAAGGCGCAATTCTTTTGTTGCAGACAGGATTACGGACAGGCTGGGAGCTCGTCTTGTGACACCCGATTACCGAGGGGACGCCGCCTATGTTATCAATCGCAGCAATGACTGTGAGGTCGCTCGGTTTTATGAAGAACAGGGAATCAGGGTGTTCAATCCCTACGAGTTTTGTCAATTAGCCAACAACAAGCAGGCTTGCTATGACTTTATGGAGGCGCAGGGTATTAGGATTATGCCCACCGGGTACAGCACACCGCCGTTTGTAAAAAAGCCGGTGGACGGCCACGGCGGACAGGGGGTTGTTATGTGCTTTTCGGCCGATGATTATGACCCCGATACGGTGTGCCAAAAGCCGGCGTCCACTCTTGGCCGCGACCTGCGAATTTGGGTCATTGGGGGCGAGATAGTCACCTCGATTATGAGGGTCAGCAACGGCGACTTCCGTTCCAATTACTGTCTCGGCGGCAGTGCAATATTGCACCAACTGACAGCAGAAGAATTGGCTTTGGCAAAAAGAATAATTGACCTGGTAGAGGGCGATTATTACGGCATTGATTTGATTTATGACGGCAACAGACCCGTATTCAACGAACTGGAGGACACCGTCGGCGCCCGTATGGTCTATGACTTGACGGATATTGATATTATCGGTATGTATTGTGAGTATATAAAACAGAATATTAAGGGATTATGAGATTGATGTCTCGATTACCGACAAAACAAAAACGCACCCAAAGTGGGTGCGCCAGAACGACTAATCAGAAATAGGTAGTTGTGAGGACACCTTCGAGTGGCGAAAAACAGATAAATCAGTCATTATCAAGCGAAACAGCTTGGACATGGCTGATTTTTTGCATATACGGATGTGATTTTCTTGAAACCCTTGATTTTTTTTAAAAAGTATGTTAGTATGTTTACATACATACCAAATAGGAGGTGAAGCGAATGGCCCAGGACAAAAAGGCGTTTGGTAATTTCCTTCGGGAAATGATCAAGCAGACCGGTATATCGCAGTCGGCATTTTACTCGGCGGTAAAGATCACGAAACCATATTTCTATGACATTCTGTCCGGCAAGGTCAATCCGCCACCACCGGACGTGCAGTACAAAATGCTTGAAAACTTGAATTTGGATGAGCAGCAGCGCAATGAATTCTTGAATTTGGCGGCAGAGGGACGCGGCGAAGTTCCTGCGGATATCGCAAAGCTGATCGCAGATCACCCCGCGAAATTGGCAATCATCCGAGAAACATTAACATCGCTACTTACGGCGCAAGGATAAGGAGAAAAATATATGGCTGAATTACATGAGCTGATAGAGAAAATTGAAAATCCGGAGTTGCGTGCGCAGATTGCGGAGGCGGCCAAACGCGCATTGAAACACAAACAGTTTGGTCTGGTGTTTGAGGAACATCTGCCGGAGTGTACTCCCCTGTAC
>JAQXWS010000032.1 GCA_029225565.1 Eubacteriales bacterium | reverse complement strand
CTTTCCCTCACCTGTGATTAAATTGTACCACTTTGTGTTTTTTCTTGTGGTGCATTTATGACCTTTTACCATTTATCAATAAAAATTACTTTGACTAATATAAAAAACGCCTTGCAGAGGCTTATAAAACAAAAAGAGAGCAGAGGATAAACCTCTACTCTCTATACTGTTATTATATCTTTTGTATGTATTTAGTATGCACTTGTTATCTATTGCCTTTGGCTCTATTATGTGTTTTGCATAACATCTGACAATTTGATATATCTGTTGCGCCACCTTTACTCCACGCAGTTATGTGGTCTGCATCCATATCTTTCAATTCCCAGATTTTTGTTTTTTCTTCGCCGTTGCCAAGTGCGCAATGAGGACAATTAGAAATACCTGCTGCCTTTGCTGTCGTTGTTTGCTGATTATAAACAGTTCTTTTTGTTCTTTCATCAAACACACGAACATTCAAAAGTTTTGTATCTTTGCAGCCACCTAAAATATACTCACATATTCCTTTTTTATCAGTAACAAATTCATCATTGTATAATTCATTTAATTTGTTTGATATTTCTGATGGATTGTATGGATTTGCGTGGTAATCTTCATAGAGCCTGCCCCATTCAAGTCCACACATTTCTTTTTTTACATCCACGAAAACGGCATTAATCCAATCAATAACTGTATCAAAATATGTTTTTATCTCATTTATATTATCATCATATCTGTGCTGGCTCATATACGCATCAATGTTGCCCTTGCTAACCCATTCAAGCGCTGTGCGCAAATAATCTTGTCTAACAACATTTCCTTTTATATACGCACTCCACTTTTGGATATTTGCATTTTGGCTGTTACTAAATATTTCTTTTGCTTTTGTAACAAATGTTCCAGAGTAAATTGCATTTAACAATTCTTGCTCATTAAGTGGAACGCCAACAATATTGATAGTCTTAAACCATTCTTTTATTTCTTGTTCTTCACCCTCGCAAATGTATATTGTTAAAGGAATATCTAAAAACTTTTTTTGAATACTCAAATCCAATCCACCAAAGTTTTGTTCCATTCCATTTTTATCTTTTACAGCAAACTTGTTGGTTACATATCTTCCTATGCTTGTAATTCTTTGTTGACCATCAAGCACTTCATATTTGTCTTCTGCTACTTTAACAAAATATAACAAACCTATTGGATATTCATTCATTAAGGAATCAATAACAGCAACATCCTTTTTGCCATCGTTATATATATAATTTCTTTGATATTCGGGTTGAATGGTTAATTTACCAGACCAACCAAACAAACCTTTGCCCTCATATTCATTATAAATAAAACCATTGCTTATATCTCTTATGGTTAAATCTGTTCTTAATGTTGTTTTCATCTTTTTCTCCTTATAACAAGTCTTGCGTATGTAGGCTTGCCATCAATAGTACTATCTTTATCTTTTATTAATCCGTGCTTTTTTGATGGCACAGAATCATTTATTCGTATATCGTTTGCATCCACTATTTCAAATTGTTCTGGACAATATTTGTCTAAAAATGTAATAGGAACGCCCATGTTTCCATCGTAATCACTTGGTATTGCATCTGTAAAAGGTACATTAATTGCATCGTAGTTATCATACTTCTTATAACCAATATTTCTAACCTGCTTGTGCTTACTAAATTTTATGTTATCTGTTTTTGTCATTAAAGCTAATGGCTGTTTTCTTCGTCCATGTTCAATGTTAGTTAACCACAAACAATTATTTGTTGCCACAATTCTATTGCCGTTTTCATCAACACGAGCTTCCGTTCCATAAAGTTCATAATCATCTGGCACAACAAAACCAGATATCCATCTACCCATACCATTTCCAAGCCAAGCTTTATTATTTTTTATTAAATTAAATACTTCAACATAAGAAATGCAATTTATATTTCCTATTATCAAAAATTCTTTGTCTGCATTTGTTATCCAAGATAAAAATTCTCTAAACAACGAAAATGGTGGATTAGTTATTATAATATCTGCCTCATCACGAAGTGCCTTTACTTCATTACTTCTGAAATCACCATCACCCTCTAAATAATCCCATTCAAGATCTTCAATATCAATTCTGCCAGAATTATTTGTATCTCTTGTTAATGTAAAAATCTTGCCGTGAGAATTTGTTTTTGTTTCATCGAATTTAGGTGATTGCGTTTCAAACAAAGATAATTGCAATGGCACATTGTTGTACTTTGAATCAAGTGCATAACTTGTACTAATTAATTTTTTGATGCCAAAGTTTTCAAAATTCTGCGCAAAAAACTTTGTAAAATTACTCCAATCAGGGTCATCGCAAGGTAATAAAATAACCTTATCTCTAAACACATCTGGATTGTATTCTATATAAGCATTGATCTCTTTTTGTATATCGGAATACAAAGTGTAAAACTCATCATTTTTTGCACTTTTGGCTTTATTCATATCAACATTGCCTGCCATAATATCACCTCACAATTATTATAAATATTGTATCATATTATCTTTTCTTTTACAATATTAATGTATCTCTTGCAGCAGGTTGCTATCAAAACTTGATTAAGACTTGACTACTTTTGGTACTCAACTTAATATTAATATTATTCATAGTTGACTTTTATTTGTTATGATCTTATAATGGAGTTGCAAAAATGATGATGGGCGCATCCTTAATACTTAATGATGTGTCTAATTCTTTTGGCTAAATGATTAAAAAATAAGTCATTACCTGCTTTCACGTAGCAACTGTGCAACAGTTGCTTGCGCAGTTGCAGTAGAAGAGGCAAGTAAGTAATTTAGTATTAAAAACAGACGCTCTCCTGGGAGGGCGTCTTTTTTTGTCGATTGAGTATCTACCTTTTTAGACAAATAACGCCTCCTACTAACAAGGAGGCGTTGTTAATTCTATTTTGTGTATATCGGTGAGGTGACGGCGAATATTTTGCTATGGCCGTTGACGGTGCCCCATAGCTCTGCACGGTACCAGTGGTTGCGCTTTAGCTCAATGGTAACATGGCGTTCGGTTAGAGCGCTTTCCATTACCACATTGCCGCCGTTGGTTACCACTCGTATGGTTTTGTATTCTATTTCCTCGGTGCCGGCACTTTTCTCTCTGGAATGGAGGTCGGTAAAAAAGCTGAATACCGCCATACCCCGTCTCATAGTGTCGCCGATATTGTAGGTGTTGCCCCGCTGATGAGCGCGGAAAAACAGCTTTGCGCCGGTGGACGCCACGGTTCTGCCTGCCTTTATGGCTGCAAGAGCGTTGGATTGGTTAATCTCTCCGTCAATGTCCACATAGGTGCATCCGTAGTGACCGCTGCTCTCGATACGGTGCCAGTCCCTGCCGTAGGTGCAGGCTATGTGATGTCCCCGGTCCAGCAGCTGAGTCCATAGTGCCAGCGCCTTGTCGTTTTCGTAATTATCAAAGGAAAATGCGGTATGCCATATTTCCATATAGTCCACATTGTCCCAGTTCTGCACATTGAATTCCCATCTGCCGCCGGTACACATAGGACTGCCCAGCTGGAATGGGTGCGCCACGCCCACTATTCCGTCGGCCTGCTTGACCTCTTCTATTTTGGCGTCAATATTGTCGGGGGTTGCGTTGCGCCAGTCCACCATTCTTTTTGCCCCCAGCACCAGCATGTGGCCGTAGTAGGTAGTCCACTCTATGCCGTGAATTGCAGGGATGATGCTGTCGTCCAGCTGTGCACATCCGCTGTCGGTATTGTGGTCGGTAAGGGCTATCAGCGCCAGGTGGTCCTTCAACGCCTCTTTTTGTAATTCCCGGGGCAAAAAGTCGCCGTCGCTATGTACTGTGTGACAATGCAGCTCGCAAGGTAAATAGCTCATTATTATTCCACCCCCTCAATATCAATGCTGTAGTCCATATCACAGCCTGCGTAGTGTACATTCAGTACCACATCCCATTGTCCCGGGCTGACAGGACGGTTGTGTATTCCGGGGGTGCTGTCAACCTCGGCAATGACTACGGTCTGCCGATTGGGCTGTCTGTGGCATGCGCCGCGGTACTCACCGTTTTCGTCAAAGGACAGAGTAACCAAATTAGGCACAGGAAGAAAAGCTGAGGCATTGATTACCTCAACATTGTATTTTTTTAGGCCGTTGGTAATGGCTAATGCGGCAGTATGCTCGTTGTCGATATATTTTGGGGTGTAGTTGTAGTTAACTATCAGCTTTGTCACTCCATGGGGAACAGTAAAGCACAGCGCCACATTTGTTTTGTCCTGTTGGGGAGTGATTTTGCCCTTTGCAGAAAAAATATGCATAATAATACTTCCTTTGTATATCTATTATACCATTGACACTCCTATGTTTCTATTGCGTATGTTGTACAAAAATGCTATAATTTTTTTGGTGATAATAATGAAGTTGAACTTGCAGGATTGGCAAAAGGATATTGATGATAACTGCAATCTTTTCGGCTTGGATATACCGGGAGCTCACGACTGTGCCGCCCGATATGTGCCTCTGAAAAGGCTTACAAAATGCCAGAGCATGAGTATCTATCAGCAGCTATGCACGGGCGTTCGCGCCCTGGATGTCAGAGTAAAGCCGCTGGGCAACCGCCTGGGTATGGTCCACGGATTAGCCGGGATATACAAAACCCGCAATCTCCGGGGAGCGCAGATGGAGCTGGGTGATTTGTTGGAGAATTGCTACCGCTTTTTGGACGAGCACCCCGGCGAGAGTATTATTTTTCAGTTCAAAAATGATAACAACAAGGATATGGAAAGATGCTTTGCCAACCTGTTTTACACCTATATTCGGGGTAACGAGAGCAGATGGTATGCAGAAAACAGGATTCCTACACTGGGGGAGGTCAGGGGCAAGCTGGTGCTGGTAAGACGCTGCAGTTTGGACAAAAGCAATCCGGATTTTTGTGACAGTAACACGGGTATCGACTTTTCCGGATATATTGAGCAGGATGGTTTTGTGTCGGAGCCGGCAAGGCTGGACACTCGCTCAATAGACGGCGCCGAATTTGTTATTATGGACAGATTCAGGTACGCGCCGCACACCAGATGGAGCAAGTGCAATCTTCCGTTTTTGGACAGCAGAGGGGCTTTTGGCAGCGATGGCAGTTATGTAATATGCTTTTTTTCTACCGCCGGCGGCGTTCTCGGTCCACAGGCCAATGCAGAGTATATCAACTCTCGTTTTTTGGATTATCCGTTGGATAGCAAAAAATATTACGGTATTATGTATTTTGATTTTATTACGCCGGAGCTTGCAGAAAAAATTATCAGCAACAATTATTAATTATTGTTGAAAATTGCGGCGGATTAGTCTATAATATGTAAGTACGGACGGCTGTAGTTTGTGCAGTCGTCCTTTTTTTGTGCAGAGAGAGGGTTTTTGGAGTATGTACAAGGTCGGATTTGACAACGATAAATATTTGCAGATGCAGTCTGCCCGAATCAAGGAGCGTATCAACGAATTCGGCGGCAAGCTGTATCTTGAGTTCGGCGGCAAGTTGTTCGATGACTATCATGCCAGCCGTGTTTTGCCGGGATTTCAGCCCGACAGTAAATTGCAGATGCTCCTGCAGCTCAAGGATGAGGCAGAGATTGTTATTGTTATTTCTGCCGAGGATATAGAAAAGAATAAGGTGCGCGGCGACCTGGGCATTACATACGACCAGGATGTGTTCAGACTCATCAAGGAATTTGAGAGCAGGGGTCTCTTTGTGGGCAGCGTTGTGCTGACAAAGTATAATCCGGCACCCAAGGTGTTGGCATTTGAGGAAAAAATGACTGAGGCCGGCATCAAATTTTACCGTCACTATATTATCGAGGGATACCCCACCAATACCGCAGCCATTGTGTCTGACGCAGGCTTTGGCAAGAATGATTTTATCGAGACGCAGCGCAGGCTTGTGGTTATCACAGCACCGGGCCCCGGCAGCGGAAAAATGGCTACCTGCCTTTCTCAATTATATCACGAGAACAAGCGCGGCACAAAGGCTGGATATGCAAAGTTCGAGACCTTTCCTATCTGGAACATTCCCCTCAAGCACCCGGTCAACCTTGCCTACGAGGCTGCTACAGCCGACCTTAACGATGTCAATATGATTGACCCATGGCATCTGCAGGCATACGGCGAGACCACCGTCAATTACAATCGCGATGTAGAGATTTTTCCTGTACTCAAGGCGACTTTTGACAAGATTTATGACCATTGCCCCTACAAGTCACCTACGGATATGGGCGTCAATATGGCAGGCAACTGCATTTTTGACGACGAGGCTGTCAGCGACGCCTCAAACAACGAGATTATCCGTCGGTATTACTCTGCCTTGGTCAACAAAAAGCGCGGCGCAAAGAACGACGAAGAAATCTACAAGCTGGAGCTGTTGATGAATGACGCCAACCTGACTGTGGATAGCAGAAAGTGTGTGGCTGTATCCAAGGAATTGGCTGCCAAGACCGGCGCTCCTGCCGCCGCTATTGAGTTGGCAAACGGCAAGATTATCACAGGCAAGACCTCGGATTTGCTGGGTTGTGCCTCGGCATGTCTGCTGAATACTCTAAAGGAACTGGCCGGTATTGATGATGTTACTTTGATTGACCCGGATATTATCAAGCCCATTCAGGCTCTCAAGACGGACTATCTGGGTGCACGCAATCCGCGATTGCATACCAACGAGGTGCTGATTGCTCTCAGTATATCCGCCGTTTCTGACGAAAATGCCCAGAGAGCCTGCGACCGACTTGCCGACCTCAACAACAGCGAGATGCACTGCAGCAGTATGCTGTCAGCTGTGGACGAAAGGGTTATTAAGAAGCTGGGTATTCGCCTTACATACTTGGATGAATAATTTTTTTTGGCAAATATACAAAAAAATATTGATTTGCGGAAAAAACAGGTCTATAATGTATAAGTACAGACGGTTGTACACTCTCGACTGAGTACAGCCGTCTTATCATTTTTATAGGAGGATAGAATTATGAACACAAAGTATATCTTTATTACCGGTGGCGTTGTGTCCGGACTCGGCAAGGGAATTACTGCGGCGTCCCTTGGCAGACTGCTCAAGTCCCGCGGGCTCACCGTTACCGCCCAAAAGCTGGACCCATACCTTAATGTTGACCCGGGTACAATGAATCCGGTACAGCACGGCGAGGTTTTTGTTACCGATGACGGCGCCGAGACGGATTTGGATTTGGGCCATTACGAGCGCTTTATTGATGTATCGCTGACGCAGAATTCCAACTTGACCTCGGGCCGTGTGTTCTGGAATGTTATTACCGACGAGCGCAAGGGCGTATATGGCGGACAGACAATACAGATTATTCCTCATGTAACCAATGAGATAAAAAAATATGTTCGCTCCAATGCCGACACCGGAGCTGACATCTGTCTGGTAGAGATTGGCGGTACTGTAGGCGACATTGAATCCCAGCCCTTTGTGGAGGCTATCAGGCAATTCGCCGTGGAGGTGGGACGGGAAAACTGTCTGTTCATCCATGTTACACTTGTGCCGTATTTGGCGGCCTCCGATGAGCTGAAGAGCAAGCCCACCCAACATTCCGTAAAAGAGATGCTGTCCATGGGCATCCACCCGGATATTATTGTGTGCCGTACCGAACACTCCCTCACCCGGGACATAAGACGCAAGATTTCTATGTTTTGCAATGTGGATGAGGAATGTGTAATAGAGAACAACAACTGCGACATTCTGTACGCTGTACCTATGATGCTCAAGGAGCAAAGAATGGACGAGGTTGTACTTAAGAAGCTTGGCATTGAGGCACCCAACCGGGATTTGGAGGATTGGGAGCAAATGCTGTATGCCCTGCGTAATCCGGTACAAACCGTCAAGATTGCAATGGTGGGCAAATATGTTGAGCTGCATGATTCGTACATATCCGTCAACGAGGCGCTGAAGCACGGCGGTATTGCCACTCATTCGGCTGTGGATATTCGCTGGATAGACAGCGAAAGCCTGGAGGGTGACGCCGATTTGGACGGCATTTTGGGAGATATGGACGGTATTTTGGTACCCGGCGGATTCGGTTCCCGTGGTATCGAGGGCAAGATTCGTGCCTGCAATTATGCCAGAACTCACGGTATTCCGTATCTGGGCATTTGCCTGGGTATGCAGATTGCCATTATCGAGTTTGCACGCAATGTTTTGGGCTTGGAGGGCGCCAATTCTGCCGAAATCAATCCCGATACCAAGTATCCTGTTATCGACATTTTGCCGGAGCAAAAGGGAGTTACCGATATGGGCGGCACTATGCGTCTGGGTCAGTATCCATGCGCCCTTAACCCTCAGTCAAAGGCGTATCAGCTATATGGCGAGCCGCTGATTTATGAGCGCCACAGACATAGATACGAGGTTAACAATGATTATCGTGACCGGCTGAGCGACGGCGGTATGATTTTTGCCGGCACATCACCGGACAATCATATTGTGGAGATGGTGGAGATACCCGACCATCCGTGGTTTGTTGCAGGACAGTTCCATCCGGAGTTCAAGTCCAGACCCAACAAGCCGCACCCATTGTTCCGCGGATTCGTTACGGCAGCCGCCGAGTATATGAACAATAAAGCATAAAAATAATGCGATAGAGAATGATTGCTTCTCTATCGCATTTGTTGTGTTATATAGTATTTAAAGTTAACAACATTTTGAACAAGGTGTTAGACCTCTTCGTTTTGCTTCTTTAAGAGTACTCTTGATGTATGTGCCACCGTTACAGTGACTGTTTTTGTGATATTTCTTTCCGGTAGGTGTAATATATACTGTTGTTGATGCACTTGCTTTTGTGGTTATGCTTTTCTTTTTGCTCCAAGATGAATACACATTGCCGTTACTCTTTTTTACATAAGTTCTAACGCGAACATAGTATCTTTTCTTTTGTTTCAGTCCTGTTATTGTTTTTGATGTTTTTGTTTTGTCGGATACTGTCTTCTTTTTTGCGTTAGAAAAATTGCTCTTTGTTGCATATTGGATTTGGTATCCTGTTACTTTACTTCTTTTATACCAAGATACCTTGAATCCTCCAACCTTTGCAGACAAAGAGGATATGCTGGTTGATGCTGGTTTTGTGGCAGCAAAAGATGCTGTTGGAATTGATAGTAGGATACATAATGCAAACAAGATTGATAACGCTTTTTTCATAATAAATCACTCCTTTGGTGTTATTATACCAAAGGAGTGAAAAATAGTCAATTATTACCAATTTATGTACTTTGTAATTTTTGCTGCGTCCAGAGCCAGACCCAATACTATGAAAATCAATGCGCTGCCCACAGCCTGAATAATAGTGAATGGTACGGACGCCCAAGCGCTTGGGAATGAGTACATCAGTCCCTCTGCAATCAGGTAGCCGAACACGCTGATTGCACCCGATACCACAACCATGGGTATGGTGTACCAGCTGATAATTTTTCGGGTACCGTGCTTTTTCTTATACAATCCTGCCATTACGAAAAACGGTACTGCGTTCAGCGCCTTGATGATAGCCGTTGCCGGTGCCCATTGGGGCGCTCCTGCCAGCACATCAGCCAGCGCTCCGCCGATTGCGGCAGCCAAAGAAGCCCACGGTCCCAGCAATGCTCCTGCCAGGTAAATCATTGAGTCGCCGAAATGCACATATCCATTATTGATGCCTGTGTTTACCTTGATGAAAGCAGTGAACACGCAGATGATTGCTGCCATCAGTCCGGTCAGACACAGTTGTTGTACCTTTTTGCTGTTTTTTGACATATTATTCTACAACCTTTCCGGCTACAAACAGTGTTAATTTTTATTCCCAACGCCCCACTGTAGCCGGATAGGGCGAAGGGTTATCAGCCGCCAAAAACGCCGCAGGCAAATTCTGATGGTAGTATATATAATTGCTATAGCATATTTTTTTTGTTATATTTCTTTGGTTAGCATACCGATATTTTGCTCAAAATTTATTCCGTCGGCAGGGGAGTACCCTTGCTGACAGCTATTCATAGTGTCTGCAATGGACTTGGTGATAAAGTCCACGGCAAGCCTTACTGCCTGTGCAATGTCCACACCCTTTACCATCTGTGCTGTGATGATGGAGGTCATTATGTCGCCTGTGCCCGAAAAGCTGCCGCCGATTCGCTCATTTTCTATTATCTTCAGGCAGTCGTCGTCAGGAGTGTAGATTGCATTGGCAATTTTGTTATTGCCGATATGTATTCCGGTGGTGACCACCGTCTTGCCTGTGGAACGGGACATATCCTTGACCGCTGAGGTTATCTGTGATTCCTTCAGCGCCGCAATTTGGTTGTATTCGTTGCCGGTGATTACACACAGCTCTGTCAGATTAGGCGTGATGACCGTGGCAAGCCCTGAGATATGCTTTATTGCCTCTACGCCGGTAGAATCATAGCTGTCGTAGATTTTGCCGTCATCTGCCATAACCGGGTCAACCACAACCAGTGTGTCCTCGTTGGCCAATTTTTGTATAATATCAGCGATAATTTCGCCCTGACGGCTGTTGCTTATGAATCCGCTGATAATTCCGTCAAAGGTGAAGCCCAGTCGTTGCCATTGTTCTGCAAAATCACTCATGTGCCGTGTAAAATCTATATGATGGTATTCCGGATACCCGGTTTGGTTGGACAGAATACCGGTGGGCAGCGGACAGCATTGCACCCCAAGGGCGGATATTACCGGTATATTGACTGTCAGCGAGCATTTGCCAAATCCGGATAGGTCATTGATAGCCGCTATTCTTTTCATGCTGTCACCACCTTTTATTTGCTGAGGACATTATAACTCGACATTGACCACTAATAAATAGTCAAAAACAAAAATATTTTAGGGTACAGATTGCAAAAAAGAAAAAACCCCATTGTTTTTATTGTATATACTTATAATAAGTGATATAATTAATTGAATATTTTACGGAAAGGGGTTTTTTATGGCTAAGAACAATTCTGCTGTTGCAGAAACATCTGTCAATCCTGCAGACAAAAAGTATATGAAGCCATCAGAGATTGTCACCTTTGGTATCGGCCTGTTCGGTGTAGCATTGTTGACCGGATGGATGCCTGATTACACTATGACATTCTTTGCGGACTTTGCCTTTAAGGGCCAAGGCTTCGATTCTGCACAGCTGGCGAGGGTGGTATCACTGGTATTCGGTGTTGCCGGAGTAGTCGGCGCTGTGTGCGAGCTGGTAATCGGTATGCTGGTTGACAGAACCAGGACTGCTCTCGGCAAGGTTAAGCCTTGGGTAGGCTTTGGTGCAATTCCGCTGGCGATTATTTCTATGCTGGTGTTCATTGCACCCAACACATCATCCTTTACTATTGCTACCATTTGGATGTTTGTGATTTATTCGCTCTATACCGCAATATCCTGTGCGGTGGAGTCACCGTCCAACTGCTTTGGCGCGCTGTGTTCACCCAACCCTAAGGAGCGTAGCGGCGCAATCTCAATTGCTTCCTTCCTGCGTTCTGTAGGTCAGTCCGGCGGCCAGGTAGTAATCATCGTAGTGCCCATTATTATGAAGGCGCTTATGGGACAGCAGCAGTACAAGAATGCCGAGGGTCAGGGCCTTGACCTTATCATTTCTACAGCAGTCTGTGCGTTGGGTATGGTACTGTTTGTTATGATTTTCTTCGGCAACAACAAGGAGCGCGTTCCTTACACTACCGACAAGGTATCACTTGCCGAATCAATCAAGCTGGTGTTTACCAACAAGAATCTTTTGATGGTATCTCTTACAAAGCTGTTTGGATTTGGCAGAGGCGTGTACGGTACGGTTTCTCTTTACATTGCAGTATATCTTTTGGGCTCCAAGGGACTCAAGCTGGCACTTATGCTGCCCATGGGTATCGGTACCGCAGTGGGAACATTGCTGGTTAATCTTGTGCTCAAGAAGTTCAACACAAAGCAGACATACATACTGTTCTGTCTGTACGGCGCTTCTGCAATGGCAATCCTGTTCCTGGTATCCAAGGGAATCGGCTTTAATTCAACATTGATTATTCCGTTCTTGATTCTCAACTTCTTCTGCGGTATCCAGCACGGTAACACAAATGTTACGCCTAATATTATGATTGCCGACTGCATTGACGAGATGGAGTACAAAACAGGCAAGCGGCAGGAGGGTCTTGCCTACGCCGGATACGGATTGTTCTCCAAGATTGCTTCTGCCGGCACAAAGTATCTTGCGCCGTTCCTGGTATATACATGGTCCGGCTACAGATTTTCTACCAGTCCCACGGTAGCTTATGCGGAGCAAAGCAATGAGGTGCTTATGAAGTTCCTTGCTATTTATACGATTATTCCTGCAATTTTTGTTCTTTTGCAGTTCGTTCCAATCCTGTTCTATGATATGGTTGGCGAAAAGAAGGACAGAATTACAGCCGCCCTTGCAGAAAAGAGAGAGGCTGAAAAAGCAGACATCGCTGACGCAGACGGTATTGCAGAGTAAGGAGGGGTACTGATGGCTAACACAAAAGAAAAGAAAGGCTTTAGAGCAGGTCTGTACGGCGTGATTGCCGGTGTGGTTGTGGCTGTTGTTCTTGTGGTACTCACAATCTTTGCTTTTACAACAAGATATACTGCCTTTTCTCCGGAAAAGGTAGCGGTGGCATACACCGACGGCATTGTCCAGACCGGTGACGGCTACAATGCATACAAGCAGACTTTGGTATCCAAGAACCAGAAATTCGGCAGCTTTGTTATCAATGCGTATATGGCGCCTTATGTTAATGAGGACGCAGAGAAAAGCAAGATTATCGGCTCCGGTACAAAGGAAGAGGCCGAGCTGCTGGATTGTGTATATAACACAATGTATGACTACTATATCGAGTTGCTGAACAAATATGGTATGGACGATTACGATTCGGTATTTTCTGACTATTTTGCAAAGCTGAAGGATGTCAGAGTCAAAGTTATCGGCGACGAGTATATGGACACCGAGTTTATGTTCGGAGTATTTGAGTCCAATGTGGATACATACGGCAAGTCACTTACCGGATGTGCCAGAGTATTTGCCTCCGACAACAAGACTATCACCCAGGAGCAGACCATAGGCAAATATCAGGAGATGTTCGGCGATATGCAAGAGGTGGAGGTTGACGCCCTTGTGGATGGCAAAAAGCAGACTGTAAAGGAAGAACAGCCGGTGTATAAGCTTACCACCAAGGTAGTGGAAACAAAGGCGCTTGAGGGCGACGAACTGGATACATACATCGCCGATTACAAGGAGCGCGTTGCTCCGATAATCAATGTGGCAAAAACCAGAGCAGAGGAGTTCGGCCTGGAGAACACCACCAAGGAAAAGAAAATTCTGTTCATCAAAAAGACAGAGAATGTCAACACAAAGGACGACTACATTGCCGCTTACGAAAAGCTGGATTGCTCACAGGATATTAACGCAGTATCCCAATGTACCCTTGAGGTAAAGAACCAAAGGGATGAGATTGTGGCAACACAGACGGTATATGTGGTACAGATAGGCAACAGCTGGTATGTTGACAACACCAATGTCAATACAACGGGATTGTATTTGGCCAAGTAATTTTTATTAGGAGGATATATAAATGGATTTAACAAAAGTTATTAATCGCAAGGACGAAGCTGCGCAGTATATGATTGACGAAATCACTCATATCTGCAAGGATATGGACAAGAGGGACCCCGGCTCCGAGGGTGAGAAGCAGGCATGTGAGTACATGGCAGATGTACTGGTCAAGGATTGTGGATGCGACTCTGCACAGGTAGAGAGCTTTAAGGAGAATCCGGGTTCGTTCTTTGGCTGGATTTACTTTACTATTACCATGGTGCTGGGCGGAGTAGCTTTGTACTTCTTTTTACCTATTGCATCAATCATTCTCATTGTTTTAGGTCTTGGTATCGTGCTTTTGCAGTTCGGATTTTACAAGAAGTGCGTTGACAGATTTTTCCCGGAAAAGACAGGACATAATGTAACCGCTATTAAGCATTGCACAGGCGAGACAAAGCGCAGAATCCTGTTTAACGGACATCCGGACGCAGCATGGGAGTGGCCGGTAAACTATGCGCTGGGCGGCGTTGGCTTTGAGGGCCACGCAATTATCTGCGGCTTGGGCGCTGTATATTATCTTGTAATCAGTATTATCAGTATTGTCAAGACAGGTGCGGTAGTGGGTATCGCCGATATTGCTACTCCTCTTGGCAAGGCAGGTCTTATCGGTCTTATATTCGTACCGTTTCTTATCGGCCTTTACTGGATGTGGAACGAGAACAGAGTAGTTGACGGTGCAAACGATAACCTTTCCGGTTGCTATATGGGTATCGCACTCCTCAAGTATCTTAAGGAAGAGGGCATTGAGCTTGAGAACACAGAGTTAGGAGTAATCCTTACAGGCTCCGAGGAGGCAGGTCTTCGCGGCTCAAAGGCTTGGTGCGAGGCTCACAAGGGTGAGTTCCAGGATGTACCTACCATTATCGTGTCCTATGACACAATTCACGACCCCAAGTACCTTATGGTTAACTATCGCGACCTTAACGGTACCGTTAAGGCTGACAAGGACGCATCCGACCTGTTCCTGGAGGCTGCACAGTCAATTGATGTGCCTATTAAGAAGGGCTGGGTACCACCCCTTGGCGGCGCTACCGATTCTGCCGCATTTGCACAGGCAGGCTTCCGCGCTACAGGTATTACAGGTCTTAATCACAAGCTTGAGGACTATTACCATACCCGTCGTGATACCTACGACAATATGAACGCCGAGGGCCTTGCAAATTGCTTTGCAGCTACTGTAAAGACTCTTGAGATGTGGGATGACGGCGCAAAGCAGTAATCTAACAAAGCACCCTCATTGAGGGTGCTTTTTTGCATAATAAAAAGAACTGATGGTCAACCCATCAGTTCTTTGCTTTATATATTTGATTGCAGCTTGTCGGTGAGGAGATTGAGTGTGCGGCTTGCCTCAATCTTTTCGCCCATTTGCTTTGCAATTGTAAAGGCGTTGTCATTGCCGGGATTTACTATTTTGTCCTGCTTGTAGCAGGTATTCTTTTCTGCCTCATGGTTGGCAATCTCTCGTGACAGAGCCTCTCTTTTTGCCTCTGCTGCGTGAGCTCTTGCCTTGTCCTCGTCATAGGCATATATGTAGCCCAAAAATCTGGAGTAATTGTGGCCGTGAGGACTGCCGTATGTTACTACCACAAATCTTTCTGCTCTCCATCTGGATTCGGAGTATGTAACAGAGCCGTCAGCGTTGATTCTCTCAACAACAGCCACATGGTGGCTCCAGCAGGCGATAGCGCCCTCCTTTGGGGTCTGGCCGTAGTCATAGTAGCCGTTGCGAATGTTCATTCCATACCACTCGCTGGCATTGCCGTGGTTCAGCTTTGGCTCTTCGCCGTTGAGCTCGTACAGTCTGCCCAGCGCATAGGCAACGCAGTTGGGCATTCCGTAGCCTGTGCGATAGTAATAGTTCATACTGCTGTAGTAGTATGGATTGTCATACTCCGGTGCAGTAAGTCTCGGTTGGTATTGGTATTCCTCGCTGTAGGAAGCGGTTTGCGTTTCCTGTGCGTAGGTGTACAGCGGTGTCATCAGCGACACCAGCATAGTAATCACAAGGATTACAGGGACGATAAGCAGGGTTTTCTTCTTAGCCATAATACTTTCTCCTTTTTCTTTTCGCCGCCGGGATATATACTATAATGTATATATTATCAGTTTGTTTTTGGGGCGATTTGATGATTACGAAATTTTTAGATGTTTTCGATTGAACTCGCTTATTTACTTTTGTGTGGCCTCTTTGGGCCAACGGTGTTCATTATATCAAAGATTACATTTTGTAATCTATAGCAATATTAAACAAGCATTTTGTAATAATTTTGTAACCTTTGTGGATAATAGACAAAATTTTACAAAATTTATTGACAAATTGACCGACACCTGTCTATTATCTCTATTTTTTGGGAATTGTAATACTGACTGATATATGATATAATGTACAAAATTGACAAAATATGATTGGAGGCTCATTATGAGCGAACATATAGACACCTGTGATTGCGGATGCGGATGCGGGCATGACCATGACCATGGGCATCGAGAAAACCGTACCCAAGAGATAGTAAAGATTGTATTGGCAGCCGTGCTGTTTGTTGCAGGATATGTACTGAATGAATTTACACAAGCTCCTGAATTTGCGTACCTGTTATGCTTTGGCATATCATATCTGCTTGTGGGATTTGATATTGTCCGCGACGCTGTTGAGAGCATTATGCACGGCAATGTTTTTAACGAGAATTTTCTTATGACGGTAGCGTCCTTGGGCGCCTTTGCCATCAAGGAGTACAGCGAGGGCTGTGCAGTTATGCTGTTGTTTTCCGTTGGGGAGCTGTTACAGAACGCAGCTGTTGCAAAAAGTAAGAAGTCCATCACCGATATGCTGGAAAAAAAGCCGGAGACGGTAAGCGTAGTGGTTGACGGCAAGGAGCAGTTTTGTTCTCCGGAGGAAATTAAGGTTGGGGACATAATTATTGTTAAGCCCGGCGAGAAGATATATCTGGACGGAGTTGTGCAGGAGGGCACTGCCGAGGTTGATATGAAGGACTTGACCGGTGAGTCCATTCCTGCCACAAAGGGAGTGGGCGACACCGTGCTTGGCGGAAGTATCAGTATTGACGCGCCTTTGACCATTCGGGTTACCAAGCCTTACAGCCAGTCCACAGTTGCACGCATTATGAATATGCTGGAGCACCAGGAGGGCAAGCGCAGCGGTGCCGAAAAATTTATTACTCGCTTTGCCAAGATATATACTCCCGTTGTTTGCCTTATTGCGTTGCTGATTGTGGTTGTACCGCCGCTTTTCTTCCACGGCCAGTGGAACGAGTGGCTCCACAGAGGATTGTCGGCGTTGGTAGTCAGCTGTCCCTGTGCTATTGTTATCAGCGTGCCGTTGTGCTTCTTTAGCGGTATCGGCAGCTGCTCCGGGTACGGTATGCTGGTTAAGGGCAGCAATTACTTGGAGATGCTGAGCAAGTGCGACACGGCAGTATTTGACAAGACAGGTACTGTCACCTCCGGCAAATTCGAGTATGTTCGGTGTGAGTGCCACCATTGCCACTGTAAGGACAAAAAGGACCATCATGAACTTTTGCGCATAATAGCCGCCTGCGAAAAATACAGCACCCACCCTATTGCAAAGTCTGTTAATCTGGCATTCGGCGCCTTTGCCGATGACGCTGTCGTAACAGAGGCAAAAAATTATCCCGGTATGGGCGTCAGCGCAATTGTGGATGGCACAAAGTATTATGTAGGCAACGCCAAGATGATGGAGCAGGCAGGCGTTGATTATCACGAAACAGAGATAATAGGTACTGCTATTTACTGCTGCAACGACACGGAGTTTTTGGGGGATATTGTGTTTGCTGATATTATCCGTGAGGACTCAAGAGAATCCATCGAGGCGATGAGAAAATTGGGCATAAAGAAAACCGTTATGCTCACCGGCGACAAGGAAGAGATTGCTAAGGATGTGTCCTCTCGGGCGGGAATAGACCATTACTACTCCAAGCTTTTGCCTGACGAAAAGGCCGAAATAATCAATACAGAAATGGCAGACGGCCATACAGTATTGTATGTAGGTGACGGTATCAATGATGTGCCGGTTATCACAGTCGCGGATGTGGGTATTGCAATGGGCGGCGCAGGCTCGGATGTAGCCATTGAGGCGGCGGATATTGTGGTTATGGGTGATTCCCTGTCCACTCTGCCCGTGGGTATGTCAATTGCAAAAAAGACAATGCGATTGGCAAAGGAAAATATTGTTTTCTCTATTGCAGTAAAGCTGGTGATTTTGGTGCTGGATGTATTTCTTGCCACAAAATTGCCTATGTGGGTTGCCGTGTTCGGCGATGTGGGCGTTTGTCTGCTGGCTGTGGCCAACTCACTGCGAGCAATGATTGTACACAAAAAGAAATAGGGGGAGTATTTATGAGCAAGACAAAGAAAACCGCAAAGCAAAAATGGGCCACCTTTGGCAAGGTGATTGCGATTATCGTGGCAGTTATCGCCCTAATAGCAGCAGTAACGGCAATAGTCAACGCAAGGGTTGTTAGTAACGCAAAGGGATTTATCAGCAGAATTAATCCTGTGGAATATGATGAGCAGCTGGTTCCCGAGGAGCGCAACGGATATACCACATTTGTCACAGACAACGACCTTAAGGTTATGCAGTTGACGGATGTACATATCGGCGGCGGATTCATCAGCGCCCACAAGGATACCATGGCCATCAACGCAGTTGCCGCCATGGTGGCACAGGAAAAGCCGGATTTGGTTATCGTTACCGGCGATATTGCGTATCCTGTTCCGTTCCAGGCAGGTACATTCAACAATAAGAGTGGCGCTGTAATTTTTGCCACACTTATGGAGAGGTTGGGTGTATATTGGGCACCGGCCTTCGGTAATCATGACACAGAGTTGTACTCATACTACAGTCGTGACAGCATAGCCCGTTTGTATTCGGACAGAGAGCAGTTTCCCCACTGTCTTTTCCAGGCAGGTCCGGAGGATATTTACGGCTCCGGCAATTATGTAATCAATGCCGCCAACAAGGTGGGCAGAATTACCCAGAGCTTCATTATGATGGATTCCAATTCATACACGGACAACGATTACTTTGGTATCAAGTGGAAGTATGACTGTATTCATGCAGACCAGGTGCAATGGTATCGGGACCAGATAGAAAACCTAAAGAAAGTTAATCAGGGTATGATGCCTAAGTCCTGCCTTTTCTTCCATATTCCGCTAAAGGAAATGCAGGATGCCTATTTTGAGTATAACGACAACGGCTTTAAGAATACCGAGGATGTTGAATATATGTTCGGCCAAGCCAAGGAGCACAAGCTGGTGGTGTTCTCCAGCAGCAAGAACGAGGGTATGTTCGATGCCTGCAAGGAGCTGGGCTCTACCCAGGCAATGTTCTTTGGTCATGACCACCTCAACAACATTTCCCTAAAGTATAAGGGTATCCAGATGTGCTACGGTAATTCTGTTGACTACCTTGCCTACAGCAATATTGACAAGTACGGCTCACAGCGAGGCTGTACTGTCATTACCTCTCACCAAAACGGCGAAATCAGCATTAAGCAGGAGAACTATTATCAAGATAAGTACATCGGTATTATCGAAAAGGAGACCGTATCCATGGATGATTATCATGATGACGCCGGTCAGCTGGTAACCGAGCCTGCAGAGTAAATCAAAAAGACCTGACGGAAAACTATTCCGTCAGGTCTTTTTTAGTATGTCTTTATAGGTGTGAATTCCTGTGATTTGAGTACATCCAGCAGGTCATCGTTGTTGCGTATGGGACGGCTTGTTACAATACCGCCCTTTGCCAACTGCTTAGGTACATGAAAATCGGAGCCTGCCACAGTCAGCTTGCCGCTGCGCTTTGCCCAAGCCTCGGCTTTTTCGTTACTCTTTTTTGGCACCTTGCCGTTGTAAATCTCTATGCCGTCTATGTAGGCCGGATTGCACCGGGTTATGTACGGACGGTATGGATGTGCCTGGAACACAAGGTATCCCTGATTATGCATCAGCTTGTACATATCCTTTTCCGGTAGCATCAACAGATTGTCCTGTTGCCTAAGCCATTCCGGGTCAACTCCGTAGATTAGGTAGTCATTGCCTGTGCCGTAGTGCCTGAGCTCCATGCCGAACATTACGGAAAAATTTTCGTCTTCATATTTTTTTAGCTCGTAGTAGGGACTTATGTAGGCGTCGATATGCTTTTTTGGGTTGCCGTATCCTTTCAAAAAATTAAAGGTTAACGGGCTGTAATGGTCTGTTACAACAACTCCGGAGTAGCCTGCCTCCTTGTACAGCCTTGCTATTTCTTTTGGCTCCGTTCTGCCGCATTGACGACTGCCCCCTTTTGTGTGGCAGTGCATTTCGTATTTATATTCCATTAGTAATCAGCCTTTCTGAACATTTGTGTGATTTGAGCTGACAGCAGCGGATATTTGTCCAGCTTAGGGTCTGCCGCCAACATTCGTTCTGCGCAATCCCGGCATTGTGTGAGGGTGTCCATATCCTCCAGCATATCGGCGATTACCAGGTTTGGCAGTCCGTGCTGTCGCTTGCCGAAAAAGTCGCCGGGACCTCTGGTCTTCAGGTCATAGTCGGCTATCTCGAATCCGTCCGATGTGCTTTTCATCAGCTTCAGCCGTTCCTGTGCGCTTTCGCTTTTGCTGTCGGATACCAGTATGCAATAGGATTGGCTGTTGCCTCTGCCCACTCTGCCCCGTAGCTGGTGCAGCTGTGACAGACCGAATCGCTCGGCATTTTCTATCAGCATTATTGTGGCATTTGGCACATCAACACCCACCTCCACAACCGTGGTGGATACCAGTACATCAATTTCGCCATTGGCAAAGGCGTTCATAACCTTGTCCTTGTCCTTTGGCTTCATCTTGCCGTGGAGCAGACCCAATCTGTACCCTGCGAACACATTGTTCTGCAGCTTTTGGGCGTATTCTGTGGCAGGTATCAGGTCGCTTTCGCCCTCCTCAACCAGGGAGCACACAATATATGCCTGATTTCCCTTGTCCACCTCTTTTTTGATAAAGCTGTATATTCGGCTATGATAACTTGAATTAACAAAATCGGTGCGTATCGGCTGTCTGCCCGGTGGCAGTTCGTCCAATATGCTGATGTTTAGGTCTCCGTAGATTATGAGCCCCAGGGTGCGCGGTATAGGTGTGGCGCTCATTACCAGCAGATGGGGATTATTGCCCTTCATAGCAAGATTTGCCCTTTGTTCAACACCGAATCTGTGTTGTTCGTCGGTTACTACCAGCGCCAGATTTTTGAATTCAACATCATTTTGTATCAATGCGTGGGTGCCGATGATTAGGTCTATTTCACCGTCAATCAGAGCCTGCTTTATTTCTCGCTTTTCTTTTGGCTTTGTTGAGCCTGTCAGTAGGGCTGCATTGATGTGGGTATTTGCCAGCAGTTTTGACAAGGATTGGTAGTGCTGGGTAGCCAGAATCTCGGTGGGCGCCATCATTGCAGCCTGATAACCGTTGCATACCACCGTATGGATAACGCCGGCCGCCACGGCAGTTTTGCCGGAGCCTACGTCGCCCTGTATCAGTCGGTTCATTGCCGTGTCGCTTTGCATATCCCGGATACAGTCGGATATTGCGCGTCCTTGAGCACCGGTGGGGGCAAAGGGCAGCAGATTGAAGAATTGATTACTGTAATCCTCGGTTAGCATTAGCTGATTTTTTGTTGCCTTTTTTGTTTTCAGGAGCATTAGCCCCAGCTGCAGAGTCAGCAGCTCCTCGAATATCAGCCGTTTTCTTGCGGTAGCCACATTGTCCATGCAGGTAGGGAAGTGGATTTCTCTGATAGCAAAGTCCAGGGAACACAGTCCGTATTCCTCCAATATTGCAGGGTCCAGTGTGTCCTCGATGTGGCCCACCTTGTCCAGCGCCGATGCAACAACCTTTGCTATTGCCTTAGCGGACAGGTTGCCTGTGGCACTGTAGATGGGGTGAATACCCATTGCGCTGTCGGCCTTTTCTATCTGTGGGGACGACATAACGGCGGATGTAAAGCTTTTTTCCACCTTGCCGTAGAGTATGTATTCGTCAAAGGTGCGCAATGCCTTTGCCAAATATTTGTTGTTGAATATGGTGACATGTATCACATTTTGTCCGTCGGAAAAATTGCATTTGTACAGCGTCATTCCCTTGCGAATCATAGATTCCTTGACGGGAGTAATCATAGTTGCCTTTATGAATACGGGACGGTCGGTGGGAGCGTCCAGCACAGTTGTGGTTTTGCTCCAGTCCTCGTATTTGCGTGGAAAGTAGTGAATAAGATTGTCTAAAGTGTAGATGCCAAGCTTATTGAAAAGCTTGGCTCTTTTTTCTCCTACACCTTTTATATACTGAATATCGTATTCACTGTAATTCATGGTTTATTCCACCGATACTATATAGTAGTATATTGGCTGGCCGCCGTCGATGATGCTGATTTCTGCCGCCATATCGTATTTTTCTGTCAGCATTGCCTCCACCTTTTGAGCGTCGGACTCGGTAACGCCGTCACCGTAGATAATTGTGATTAGTGAGTTAACATCGGGGTCAAACATCTTTGCGGTGGACTCAAATGCAATTTGCTCCTTGTCCTCGCCGACAGCGTCGATACTGCCGTTAACCAGACCCATAATCTGACCCTGTCTGATAGGTTGTCCGTTTACTTCGCTGTCACGGGCGGCAAATGTGACCATACCTGTCTGGGTTGCCGATGCCATATCCATCATGGCCTCAACATTTTCGTCGGGGGATACACTCTCGTCGAATCCCAGCATAGCGCTGATTCCCTGGGGAATTGTCTTTGTTTCCAGCACTATTATTTTTCTGTCATTTGCCATAGTGACCGCTTGCTGAGCTGCCATAATTATGTTTTTGTTGTTAGGCAGAACAAATACTGTTTTTGCAGGGGTTGCCAGCACAGCGTTCAAAATATCGTCGGTGGACGGATTCATTGTTTGACCGCCGGATACCACAACATCGGCACCCAGGTCGGTAAACAACTGCGTCAGTCCGTCACCTGCGCATACTGCCACAAATCCGTAGTCGTTTTCCGGTGCAGCCTGTTTTGGCTTTTGAGCCTCCTTTTTCGCTTCTACGGCCTGGTGTTGCTTGCGCATATTATCTATTTTTATATTTATTAGTTGACCGTATTTCAAGGCGGTTTGGATTACCGTGCCGGGGCAGTTGCTGTGGACATGCACCTTGATAATATCATTGTCGTCAACGACTACCACACAGTCACCGACCAATTCAAGATAAGCACGAAGCTTTTCCGGGTCCTTTTCCTTTGAGTCGGCCTCTTTTTCTATCAGGAATTCGCTGCAATATGCGTACTTAATATCCTCAACGGATTCGGTAACAGCTTCTGCTACCTGTACCTCCTTGCTTTCCTGCATTTGGAGGATAATGTTTTTTGCAAATACGCTCTTGATACCCTCGAATATCAGCACAAGGCCCTGACCGCCTGCGTCAACTACGCCGGCTTTTTTCAGTACCGGGAGCATTTCCGGAGTTTCTGCCAAAGCGGCCTTTGCAGCCTCCAGGGCGGCATTGCATACCTCAAGGGGGTCATTTTCTATGTCTGCGATTTCTTCTGCAGCCTCGGCTGCCCGTCTGACTACTGTGAGGATTGTGCCTTCTGTGGGCTTCATTACAGCCTTGTAGGCGGCGTCGCTGCCTGCCCTAAATGCGGCGGCAATAGCCTTTGAGTCGGCAGAATCCATACCCTTGAATGCCTTGGAAAAGCCACGGAATATAAGTGACAGAATTACACCCGAATTACCTCTGGCACCGCGAAGGAGTGCAGACGCGCACTTTTTTGCCACATCGGAGATAGGGCTGTCGTCAGGCATATTTTCAACCTCTTTTGCCGCGGCAGAGATGGTCATTGACATATTTGTGCCGGTATCTCCGTCCGGAACAGGGAAGATGTTGAGGGAATCCACCTTTTCGCGGTTGCTGTTGATATTATTTGAGGCGGAAATTATTCCGTCGCGAAACATTAGTCCTGTTATCATACCACTTTCCCCCAATTAGTTGAGCCCAGCAACGTGGACATTTACCTCGGCAACAGTAAGGTCGGTGGCGCTCTCCACAGAGTACCTTACCTTGTGGGTGATGCTGTCGGCAATGGCGTTGATATTTACGCCGTATGACACAGCAATGTACAGGTCCACCACAAGCTGACCGTTTACACTCTTTACGATAACGCCTTGGTCGGTGGTGTCAACATCAACCCTGTCAACCTTGTTTTTTATTACGGATTTGATGCTTTGGTATGTGTTGGAGCTAACCATTCGTGTTACACCAAAGCAGCTTTGTGCCACATGACCGATGAGGTGGCTGAAGTAGTTGTTTGTAATTTCGATATATCCGTTTGGATTTTCGTATTTTATCATAATATTCCCTCCGTAATTATGTCTTTATTGATTGCAATACCAGTCCTCAATATTGGAAAAGTAGTTGCCGTGATAGCCCTGCATATCTCCGCGTATCGACTTGGAGTAGCATATCATACCTTGTCTGTACAGCACCGGTATGAATGGCAGTTCCTCCGAAAAAGCGATAACAAAATTACCGATTTCGCCCTTGCCGTTCATATACTTTTTGTAGGCGGATGCGGCTTTGCTGTTTTTTGTGTCGATGCCGTAGGCTGTGGCACCGTTCTTTTTGAAAAAGGAGTACAGGTTCATATCGTTTGTAACCGCAGTTTCGCCGATATAAATGTCAAAATTGCGTTTTTTTACGCCCTTTTTGTATGCCTTATCCTTTTCTGTATTGATTGTTACCTCAAATCCTACAGCCTCCAGTTCCTGCTTTATAAGCTTGGCGGCGGACACACGGTTTTTGTTTTTGTTCACTAACAGAGTCAGCTTTAGCTTTTCTTTTGGGTAGCCGCTTTGTGCCACGGCTTGCTTGGCGGCTACCGGGTCGGCGGCAGAGCCGAACACCTTTGTGCTTTTTCCCAGGCGGGATACCGGATTGAACACGGATGTTGCGCTGCGGGCGCAGCCTTGATAACTGCTCTTTACCAGAGTGTCTCTGTCGATTGCCAGGGATATGGCGCGCCTAATGTTGGCGTTGGACACTATGGAGGCGCTGTAGTTGTTAAGCCCGATATATACCAGATTGTTGAGGTTAATCAGCTTTTTGTTGCATTGCAGACGAACATTGTTGCCTGACGACAGGTCCCGGTAGGCAAAGCTGATGTTACCGATGTTGACTGCATTGTCCACGGATTCCTCGGTTGCAACATTAACCAGCGGAATTTTTGTAAATCTGGGAGAAAAATCGGGGTAGTGCTTGTTGACTACCAGCTTTAGTTGACCGTCATCAACAGAGTATTTATATCTGCCACTGCCTACAGCCATTCCGTTTTTGTCGGTTTTGCTGCTGGCGATGGCAAATGTCAGCAGATTGTGGGCATTCGGGTTTGGGTAACTCAGGCTGAAAATTACCGAGTTGTTGTCGCCCTCCCTGGCAGATTCGATAGCTTTTAGGCTGTTACGCCAGTGGGGTGATAACTGCGCTTCGTTAAAGGAATTCACAACGCTTTGTGCAGTGACCTCGTCCCCGTTGGAAAACAGTGTGCCTCGCGGTATTGTGACCGACAATGTTTTGCTGTCTGTATATGCGTAGCTGCCTGCAATCTGCGGCTGGGGCTCGTAGTTCTCGTCCATTGTGAACAGGGAGTCGAACACCAGGTCCTCCAGCACCTGATTGTTTAGTGTTTTGGACTTGAAGGGGTCCAGGGAGTCCGATTGGGAGTAGCTTAGCTTAAAGCTGCCGGTATCCTTTATCACAGCGGTAGTGGTCTGGGTTATCAGCCGATGCTCATCGGTGTTACTATTATCTTTACAGCCGGAAAAGAGTAATACTATCATCGCCATTGCCAGCGCAAGGGAGAGTATTCGCTTGTTCATTTTCTAAACCTTTCTATCTTAACTGTTTTGCCGGTTTTGTTATCTATCTCAAAAAAGCAGCCCTCCAGCGTGCAGGGTCCATCGGGATTGGCAAATCGCACAGGCAGGTTGGTACGCATCTTTTGGATAGCCAACTCCGGAGTGATACCCAGAACCGAGTAATACGGTCCCGTCATACCCAGGTCGGTGATGTAGCCGGTACCGTTTGGGAGTATTTGTTGGTCGCTGGTCTGGACATGGGTGTGGGTGCCGTACAGGGCGGATACTCTGCCGTCCAGGTAAAATCCCATGCCCCTTTTTTCGCTGCTAGCCTCTGCGTGAAAGTCAACAAGAATGATGTTGACCCCCTCGGACTTAATCTTTTCTATCTCTTTGTCCACAGCGTCAAAGGGATTGATTATATTGTCCAGGTAAACGGCGCCCTGCAGATTGATTACACCCACTCGGCAATACCCCTTATCCAGTATTACCGAGCCTCTGCCCGGGGCGCTGGGGTGGTAGTTGCACGGCCGGATAATAAATTCGTTATCCTCCAGATAATCGCATATCTCGGCTCTGCGCAAGGAATGATTGCCAAGGGTGATTACATCCACACCGCTGTCAAATATATACTTTGCGGTCTTTGGCAAAATGCCGTTGCCGACGGCAGCATTTTCGCCGTTAGCGATGACAATATCCGCACTATATTCTTTTTTTATTGTGGGCAGTATCTGCCTCAGGTATTCGCATCCGTTGGACGATACAATGTCGCCGATTGCCAGTATTCTCAAAATAACACCGTTTCTATATCTATAATCCATAATATTATACTATATTATTATATTAAAAACAATACCCAATCGTTATGCCATACATATTGCAAAAGTATTTTGGATATGATATTATTCTAAGTAGAGATTTTTAGGAGGGGTATTATGAACGAGTCCGGCGAAATGTATCTGGAGACTATATATGTTCTGTCCCAAAAAAAAGCAGAGGTTCGCTCCGTTGATGTGGCTGAGTATATGGGATTCTCAAAGCCCAGCGTCAGCCGTGGAGTCAGTATTCTCAAAAGGGACGGATACCTGACGATGGATGCAAACGGGTATCTTGAGCTGACGGATTCCGGTATGGATTTAGCCAAAAAAATCTATGAGCGACACACAGTCCTTACCAGAATGCTCACCGGCTTGGGAGTTGACGAGGACATTGCCTCCCGGGACGCCTGCAAGATGGAGCATGTTATCAGCGACGCAACTATGGACGCCATCAAGCGTCATTTTGAGTAAAAAAGGACAGACTTCGAGAAATGGGATTGAATTTCGTTTTCTTGCGAGGGAAGATGTACGATGGTACCTCGACTGAGCAAAAAACGAAAAACGCAAAAAAGCGGCTTAGATTCATCATTAGATGTCTAAGCCGCTTTTACAATCTCTACGAGTGCGATAAATCGCACCTACCTTTCTTTACACAAGAGAGGCAGAAATCGGTTAAATACTGTATTATTTTGCGTGGTTCAACCCACTTTATCGACAGTCTGAGGACACACCGCAATCGGTGTGTCCTTTTTTGTATTACCATTCCAGATTATGGAGTTTGCCCTTTGTGGACAGTTGGGGGTATCCCCATTGGCGCAGCACCTCGTAGGTGCCTACTGCCACAGCGTTGGACAAATTCAGACTGCGTATGATGCCCCGCATGGGCAATCGTACGCATCTGTCATGATTCGCTTTCAGCAACTCCTCGGGCAGACCCTTTGTTTCCTTGCCGAATACCAGGTAGCATCCGTTGGGATACTCTATATCCGAGTGGCTCTGCTCTGCCTTTGTGGTAAAGTAGTAAAATTGTGCGTCCCTGTTTTTTTCAAAAAATTCTGTACTGCTGTCGTAGTAGGATATATCCAACTTGTCCCAGTAGTCCAGTCCTGCTCGTTTTAACTGCTTGTCGGTGATAGTGAATCCCATCGGGCCAACCAGGTGCAGTCCGGCGCCGGTGGCTGCACAGGTGCGGGCTATGTTGCCTGTGTTCTGGGGTATCTCCGGCTCAATTAGTACTATGTTAAGCGATTGCTCCATCAATATATACCTCTACAATATTTAGTTCCTCATCGGCTACAATCAGGTCGGCGCACTTGCCAATGGCGATTGAGCCGATATTTTTATCCTCACCAATAACTCGTGCGGGATTGATGGTGCAGGAGCGAAGTGCCGTTTCTGTATCAATACCGAATGAAATCAGGTTTTTGAATTCCTGATACACATTAGTGATGGAGGCTGCTATTGTGCCATCCTCCAATCTTGCAACTCCGTCACCATCTGCAACATAGGTCATCTGTCCACCCAATTCGTACTGTCCGCTGCCCAGTCCGGCGCCGCGCATACTGTCGCTGATAACTACGGCACGGTCCTTGCCCAGTATCTTGAATGTGTTGCGCAAAACAGCGGGGCAGATATGCTCGCCGTCACATATCAGCTCGCAGGTGACGCCGCTGTCCAGAGCAGTACCCACCACACCTGCCTCCCTGTGGGTCATGGGGGTCATGGCATTGTACAGATGGGTTATGTGTCCGGCGCCGGCGTCAATTGCCTTTTTTGTTTGGGCAGAATCGGCATTTGTGTGGCCGATTGCTACGGCGCATTTTTCCTTGATAACGGTGATAAATTCCGTACTGTCAAACGCCTCCGGCGCAATGGTAATTATCTTGATTTTACTGTTGATTGCCAACAACTCGTTAATTTCGTCAATACTGCCTGCACGGAGGTATTCCGGGTTTTGCGCACCGCATTTTGCCTTGCTGATATACGGACCCTCCAGGTTGATTCCCACCGGCTTTGCACCCTTCGGTTTACAGCTGCCGGCTACGGATACAATTTCCCTTAGTCTGCTGTGGGGCAGGGTCATTGTTGTTCCACAAAATGAGGTAACGCCGTTTTTTGCCAAATAGGTGCTTATATTGTCTATCGCATCCGCTGTGGCATCGCAAAAATCACTGCCACCGCCGCCGTGGATATGTATGTCCACCATACCGGGCAGTATGATTTTTCCACTCATATCCACACCGTCTTCTGCCAATATGCCTATTTCGGCAATCCTGCCGTTCTCAATTCTTATGTCGCCGTATTCTTTTTTGAAATCTTCGTTAAAAAAAGTGCAATTCTTAAGTATCATTACTCATATTCCTTTGCTATTCGGTATGCCAGCTCCTGTAGCTGTTCAAAATGCTCAAGGGACGCCATTTCTCTGCGCAGGGCGGCCCCTTTGCGCATACCCTTTGTGTAGTATGCCGCGTGATGCCTTGCCTCCCGCATTGCTGTGTATTCTCCCTTATATTCAATTGTGGTTTCAATATGCTTTAGCATAGTCACCATCTTTTGGGTTACAGTGGGCTCCGGAAGAACTCTGCATTCATCCAGATATGCGTTGATTTGGCTGAACACCCATGGGTTACCCAGTGCGCCCCTGCCTATCATAATTGCGTCACAATTAGTCTTTCCCAGCATAATGGCTGCCGACTGTTGGTCGGTTATGTCTCCATTGCCGATAACCGGAATTGACACAGCCTTTTTTACCTGTGAAATAATGTCGTAGTCCACCTTGCCACTGTACATTTGCTGCTTTGTTCTGCCATGTATTGTGATTGCGGCAGCACCTGCTTTTTCTGCCAGGGTTGCCATCTCTACCGCGTTGATACTGTCCTCGTCCCATCCCTTGCGTATCTTGACGGTAACAGGAATATCCACAGCCTCAACGACTGCCTTTGTGATTCGGTATGCCAGCTGAGGATTACGCATTAGTGCGGCACCACCGCCGTTGGAGGCTATTTTTGGAGCCGGACACCCCATATTTATATCTATTATATCCGGGTGGAATTGCAGGCACATACGGGCGGCATTGGCCATTGTCTCCGGTTCATCACCGAATATTTGGGCTCCGCAAGGATACAGACCGCCCATTTGCAACAAAGCGTGACTTTTTCTGTCGCCCATAGTCAGTCCTTTTGAGGATACCATTTCGGTTACGGTATATGCTGCCCCATGCTGTACGCACAGCTCCCGGAACGCTCTGTCGGCTATGCCTGCCATAGGAGCAAGGAACGCTATGTGCTCAAATTTTACATTTCCTATGTTCATATTGTATCTCTCGTCAATTTTTTTCAATGATAATATAACACAAATGTCTTTATTTAGCAAATATAAATTGTAATAGTCAGGGATATGTGATATAATAAATCAACTATATTTTTGGGGTGGTTATATGAAACTGCTGGTATTGGACGGCAACAGTATTATCAACCGTGCATTCTACGGCATAAAGCTGCTTACTACAAAAAGCGGTGACTATACTAACGCTATCTACGGTTTTCTTAATATGCTGAATAGGTTTGAGGAGATGTGTTCGCCGGATGCAATTACGGTTGCCTTTGATGTGAGCGCCCCCACCTTTAGGCACAAGATGTACGACCGGTACAAGGCAGGCAGACACGCCATGCCTGATGAACTGCGCCAGCAGATGCCTGTACTCAAGAATTTGTTGCATCTTCTGGGCATAAAAACAATAGAATGTACCGGCTGGGAGGCAGACGATATTTTGGGCACCCTTGCCGGGGCTTGCCGCGACAAGGGTGATGAGTGCTTTATCGCCACAGGCGACCGTGATGCGTTACAGCTGGCACACCATGGCGTCAAGGTTCTGCTGGCCCGCACAAAGTCCACTGATGTTATGGATGAGGATGCTATTATGCAGGAATACGGCGTTACGCCGCAGCAATTAATCCAGGTTAAGGCTCTGCAGGGGGATTCTTCCGACAATATCCCCGGAGTAACCGGCATTGGGCCAAAGACGGCGCTGGACCTTATTGCCCGTTTTGGCACTATTGATTATATTTATGAAAATCTTGATACTATTGATGTAAAAAAAGGCGTTCATGACAAGCTTGCGCGGGACAGGGATAATGCGTATCTCTCTCTGTCTTTGGGCGAAATAAAAACGGACGCTCCTATCGACACCGATATTAACTCCTATCTTATTAACGACGGCGACAAGCAGGCCGCCGCCAGAGAATTTGCCCGTCTTGAGTTGTTTTCTCTGCTGGACAAATTCAATCTTAACGCAAATGATACCGTGGCTGTTGAGGAGGCTGATACGCAGCGTAATATTCAGCGCCTGACTTGTATTGATGCCGACTATTTGCTGAAGAAAATCGGTACCGATGACGCCTATTTTTATCCGGCTGTGGCAGAAGGGGAAATTACAGATTTGTACTTCGCCTTCGGTGACGATATTATCACCATGCCCTCCGATACGCCGGAGTACAAGTATTTTGTGCGCACTTTTTTTGAGAGCGATTGCAAAAAATACACATATAACTCCAAGCTGGTGCACCGTTTGGCAATTGCCTTGGGTGTGGAATGCAGGAATATTTGCGGCGACCTGATGCTCAGCGGTTATTTGCTAAAGCCGTCAGACAGCAAATACGATATTGAGCATCTGTGCCTTGAGTACGGTGTTGCGATGCCGGAATACAAAAATTCGTTAGGCGGCGAGGATAGTAATGTTGTATATGCCGCAGTAATTAAGCCTTTGTTCCAAAAGACGGATATGCTTCTTGACGAGGCTGACCAAACCTCATTGCTGACAGATATTGAGCTGCCGTTGGCACGGGTGCTGGCAAAAATGGAGATAGCCGGATTTTGTGTGGACAAGCAGGGAATAGAAGAATTTGGCAAATCACTCCAGACCCGTATTACCGAGCTCACCCGATTGATATATGACCAGGTGGGATACGAGTTCAATATCAATTCGCCAAAGCAGTTGGGTGTTGCCTTGTTTGAGGATTTGGGACTCCCTTGCAAAAAGAAAACAAAAAGCGGTTATTCCACTAACGCCGAGGTGCTCGAGGGATTGCGTTACGACAATCCGGTGGTGGAGAATATACTGGAGTATCGCTCATTGAGCAAGCTGAAGTCCACCTACTGCGACGGATTGCTAAAGGTTATTGCCGATGACGGCAGAATCCATACCTCCTTCAATCAGGTAGAAACCCGAACAGGCAGAATCAGCTCGCTGGAGCCTAATTTGCAAAACATTCCTATCCGTACTCCGCTGGGCAGAGAAATGCGCAAGTTCTTTGTTGCCGGTGATGATATGATGCTGATAGATGCCGATTACAGCCAGATAGAATTGCGAGTGCTGTCGGATTTGTCCGGGGACAAAAATATGATAGAGGCATTTAACAGCGGCGTTGATATTCATACCAATACTGCGTCACAGGTGTTCGGCTTGCCTGTGGATATGGTAACTCCACAGATGCGTTCCCGTGCAAAGGCAGTTAATTTCGGCATCGTTTACGGCATCGGGGCTTTCTCCTTGTCAAAGGATATTGGCGTTACTCGCAAGGAGGCGCAGGAGTATATCAACAATTATCTTGCCACCTACAGCGGCGTAGATGAATATATGAACCGTATGATTGACTTGGCAAGGGACAGGGGATACAGCGAGACCTTGTTCAAACGCCGCAGATATTTGCCCGAGCTTGCCTCCTCCAACCACATGCTGCGTTCATTCGGCGAGCGTGTTGCTCGCAATATGCCTATTCAGGGAACTGCTGCCGATATTATCAAGATTGCCATGATTAGGGTTGACCGCAGATTATCAGCCGAAAATATGCAGGCTCGCCTGATTTTGCAGGTGCACGATGAATTGATTGTTGAAGCGCCTAATGATGAAGCCGAGAAAGCGCTGCTAATAGTAACCGAGGAAATGGAAAACGCCTGCCGAATGGCAGTAAAGCTTCGTGCCGACGGCGCCATTGGTAAAACCTGGTACGACGCACATTGAGTAATATTTAGTAATATGAAGATAGAAAAATTTGCGTTGCAGTATCTTGATGATGTTGCAGATATAGAAAGAATCTGCTTTGCCCACCCCTGGAGCAAGCAGGATTTAAAAAATCAGTTAGACCTTGATACATCACATTTTCTTGTAGCCGTGGAAGATGGCAGGGCTGTGGGATATATGGGACTTCAGATTTTTTCGGGTGAGGGATATGTAACAAATGTTGCCGTATTGCCCCAATACAGACAGCTGGGAATCGCAAAGGCGCTGATAGACAAAGCACTGCAAAATGATATGTGTTTTATTACCCTTGAGGTGCGCGAAAGCAATACCCCGGCAATAAGACTGTACGAAAAAGCAGGCTTTAAAAATGTGGGCACCCGCCCAAATTTTTATACCGACCCCGCCGAGAACGCAATTATTATGACTATGAACACCGTAAATTGATGCACTTGTATGTGATATTTCAAATTGTGGAGTAATATTTAAATATGAAGATATTAGGTATAGAGTCCTCCTGTGACGAGACTGCTGCTGCAGTTGTTGAGGACGGACGCAGAGTATTATCAAATGTGATTGCCTCATCCCTTGAGGAACACAAGCTATATGGCGGAGTTGTGCCGGAGATTGCATCTCGCCGTCACGCCGAGAGTATTTCGGGTGTTGTTGAGGAGGCACTCGAAAACGCAAATTGCACCATGGACGATATTGATGCCATTGCCGTTACCTACGCCCCCGGTCTTATCGGCTCCCTGCTGGTGGGTGTCAATTTTGCAAAGGGGCTGTCCGTAGCCACCGGAACACCCCTTGTGCCTGTGCATCATTTGCGCGGACATATTGCATCAAACTACATATCCACCGATATTGAGCCGCCGTTCCTGTGCCTGGTGGTCAGCGGCGGACACAGTCATATTGTGGCAGTAAAATCCTATACCGATTTTGAGGTAATGGGCAAGACCCGTGATGATGCAGCAGGTGAGGCGCTGGACAAGGCAGGCAGAACTATGGGCCTGGCATACCCCGGAGGAGTCAGTATCGACAAGTTGTCCCCACAGGGAGACGACACCGCCTACGCCTTTCCCAGACCGAGGATAAGCGGAGCCGAATTTGACTATTCCTTCAGCGGATTAAAGACGGCTGTTATCAATATTATGCATAATGCTAACCAAAAGGGTGAGCAGATAAATGTGGCAGACCTTGCCGCTTCATTCCAAAGGGCGGTTGTGGATTGCCTGCTAAGTAATTTTGAGGCTGCGGCAAAAAAACATAACTACAAGCAATTGGTTATCGCAGGGGGTGTATCTGCCAATTCCAGGCTCAGAGCAGACGCACAGGCAATGTGCCGCAAGCACGGCTGGAGCCTTCATGTGCCTGAGCTAAAGTATTGCGGAGACAATGCCGCCATGATTGCCGCGCAGGGATACTATGAGTATTGCGACGGAGTAGCGGCAAACCCGGGTATTAACGCCTACGCTACTATGCCACTGGACAATTTGACCTATTAGATTTGTGAAAATATTATCAATTTTATATAATGTGCCTATTTTGGCGAAAAATGATGGTAATGTATTGAAATTACATACAAAAATGGATATAATTATACTAACGGACCAGGACTTGTTTGGACTTGGTTTATGACTATGTTATTTCTAATCAAAGGAGAATAATTATGGAATCAAAACTCACAAAAAATCCATCACTCCTTGCCTGGCTTGACGAGAAGGTAGAACTTCTTAAGCCATCCGAGATTGTATGGATTGACGGCTCAAAGGAGCAGATTGACGCTCTCAAGGCTGAGGCTGTTGAGACCGGCGAAATGATTAAGCTGAACGAAGAGCTGCTTCCCGACTGCTATCTTCACAGAACAGCAGAGAATGATGTGGCTCGTGTTGAGGCTCGTACCCTTATCTGCACAACAAAGGAAGAGGATGCAGGTCCTACCAACCATTGGATGGATCCAACCGAGTGCCACAAGATGCTGGATGAGATTGCTGCCGGCTCATACCAGGGCAGAACAATGTATATCATCCCTTACTCAATGGGTCCTGTAGGCTCACCGTTGGCTAAGATTGGTATCGAGGTTACAGATTCAATCTATGTTGTTCTCAATATGAATATTATGACCAGAGTAGGCAAGAAGGTTCTTGATGTTCTCGGCGACAGCGATGACTGGGTAAGAGGTCTCCACTGCAAGTGCAATGTTGATCCGGAGAACAGATGGATTGTTCAGTTCCCGGAGGAGAACTCAATCGTATCCGTTAACTCTGCATACGGCGGCAATGTACTTCTCGGCAAGAAGTGCTTTGCTTTGCGTATTGCTTCATATCTTGGTAAGAACGAGGGCTGGCAGGCTGAGCACATGCTGATTCTCGGTCTCCAGAAGCCGGACGGCGAAATCAAATATATCTGCGCTGCATTCCCGTCAGCATGCGGCAAGACCAATCTTGCAATGCTCATCCCACCTGAGGGATACCAAAAGAAGGGCTACAAGGTATGGTGCGTAGGCGACGATATTTCCTGGATAAGAAAGGGCAAGGACGGCAGACTCTATGCTATCAACCCGGAGAACGGTTTCTTCGGCGTAGCACCGGGCACAAATATGAAGTCCAATCCCAACGCTCTTAAGTCAACAATGCAGGGCACAATCTTTACCAATGTTTGTCACAATCTTGACAACAACACCGTATGGTGGGAGGGCCTTGACAAGAATCCGCCCACAAACGCAATCGACTGGAAGGGCAATCCATGGAACGGCGCAGAGTCAGAAGAAAAGGGCGCTCATCCTAACTCAAGATTCACAGCTCCCGCTGTTAACTGCCCATGTATCAGCGACCAGTTCGAGAATCCTGACGGTGTTCCTATTTCTGCTTTTGTATTCGGCGGCCGCCGCGAAAAGCTCACTCCGTTGGTATATCAGTCAAAGGATTGGAATCACGGTGTATTCGTAGGCTCAATTATGGGCTCCGAGACTACTGCTGCTGCTACCGGCGCAGTGGGTGTCGTTCGTCGTGACCCGATGGCTATGCTTCCGTTCTGCGGCTACAATATGGGCGATTACTGGAAGCACTGGATCGAGATCGGCAAGACTCTTGACCCGGACAAAGCTCCGAAGATTTTCAATGTTAACTGGTTCCGTAAGGACGATGAGGGTAACTTCCTGTGGCCGGGATTCGGCGACAACCTTCGTGTTCTCGATTGGATTATCGACCGTTGCGACGGCAAGGTAGATGCACAGGAAACAGCTATCGGTTACCTCCCTTATGCCAAGGACATTAACCTTGAAGGTCTTGATATGACCGAGGAAGAGCTTGACAAAATTCTCGATGTTGACAAGGCAGCTTGGGAAGAAGAACTTGCAGGCGTTGAAGAGCTTTATGCTAAGTTTGGCGACAAGCTTCCACAGGAGCTTGCTGACGAGCTTGCAGAGGTAAAGGCTGCACTCAAAGACTAATAAAAAGAATAAGAGGTGTGCTCGGCGCACCTCTTTTTTGTTTGACAATCAGGAGTAATAGGTATATTATATACTTGCTAATTTTTGAAAAGAGAGACAAATTATATGATTTTTTCTAATCTGTTTGGCAAAAAAAAGCCTCGCCAATATCCGGACACTCTGGAGATTGTTGACAACAAGGTAACTCTGCAGGCTCTGTGCGACGCCCTGGAGGTAGAAATACCGATGAAGCTGAAAGGCAAGGCCCGCAAGTCTTTTCGTGTTGCATTCAAGCCCACTTTGTTGAAGCCGGGTGATATTTATCTTTGCGTAAAGACGCCTGAGGCTCTGCATATAAAAAATAAGAATACAAAGGATTATTTTAACGATGCTATCGAAAAGGGCGCGTCAGTTATTATCATAGACAAAAAGAGGTACAAGAAGTACGGACTTAACGACAAGCGCGTGCCGGTTATCCTTTTGGACAACACCACTCGTCAGGTTACCAAGTTCTTTGGCAAAATCAGGAATGCCTACGACTCAAAGGTCGTTATGATTACCGGCAGCGTCGGCAAAACCACTACCAAGGATTTGTGCTACGCTGTTACAAAAAATCATTTTAATACCTACGCCAGTGAAAAAAACGGCAATACCATATACCGCAGCGCCAACCATATGTACCGTGAGTACGGTCGCAACGGTAACAATCTTCTCATTCAGGAGTCGGGCGCAGGCCGCAGAGGCTCCGTTCGCTTTGCTTCCGAAATGCTGACGCCGGACATTTTTGTGCTCACCAATGTATATAAGCACCACTTCCAGGTCTATAAGACTATGGAAAATTTGTTTGAGGACAAGACAAGTCCCGATGACAATATTCGCGGCAACGGTATTGTTGTTACTAATTTTGATGACGAAAAAATCAGGAATCATCACTTCAAGCACAGGGTAATATCCTTTGCCGTTGATTACGAGGATGTAGATTACAGAGCTGTTAATATTCATCAGGAACTTGAGTACCTGTGCTTCGACATATATGAGCGTGCCACCGACACCACAATCCCTATCAAGGTGCAGCTGCTGGGCGTTCACAATGCCTACAATGCCACCGCAGCCTTTATTGTGGCCAAAAATCTGGGTATGACCAATGAGGATATACAAAGAGAGCTTGCAAATTATCACACAGAGGGCGTGCGCCAAAACCTACAGAATGTCGGCGGCGTGTATATTGATATGGACTGCTACAATGTGGCAGAGGAGTCCATTATGACCATGCTCAAATCAGGCGAGGACTTTCCCATTGATACCGAATCAAAGCGTATTGCCCTTATCGGAGGCGAAAACAAATTGGGCGACGATGTTCGCCAACGCAGCCTGGAGTTTGGCAAAAAGCTCGGAGAGGTAAAGTTTGATTCATTTTTGCTTTGCGGCAGTCCTGACGAGACCAAAGCGAATTTGAACAAATACGGCGATGCGCAGTCGCTTTACAAGGGCTTCACCTCCGTGTCCGATACCGATTGTCGCCTTTGCACCAACCTTGCGGATATGGAAAATTATCTTCGCCACAATGTTAAGACCGGTGACCTGCTGATGGTAAAGGGAATTTACTTGTTGGATATGGCTATCGCTGTAGATAAGGCTTTTGGTACATCCTATTCCTTTGATTTGAATTATTACCAAAAGGAGATGGTATCGGTTGATGCAGATGGATACAGCAGCAATATGATACCTCGCTTTGACCGACTGGAGATTACCTCTGCTCCCGTTACCGACGGCGCGGCTGTAATCCCCGACGAGATTGAAGGCAATCCTGTGTTCAGACTCAAAAACGAGATTTTTAAGGATAACGCTGATGTAAAATCCGTTGACCTTGGCTCTTGTGTAATGAATATCGGCGCAGGTGCATTTGCCGGAACAGAGATTGAAGAAATTGTAATTCCCGACAGCGTGTTGGTTATTGAGGACGGCGCATTTTCCGGTTGCAAAAATCTAAAGAGTGTTGTAATCGGTAAAGGTGTTACTCATATTGGCGCAGATGCGTTTGCAAATTGTTCTGCCTCGGAGAAAGTTGATGTTCCGGTGAGCGTAAAGTATATCGGCAAAAATGCCTTTCCAACCGGCGGAGACTGCACTATAGTATGCGAGGACGGCTCATTTGCTTTTGATTATGCAGCCGATAATACAATAAAATTTGAGCTCAAATAATCATTGAGGACGGCGGCGTTTTGCTCTCGTCCTCATTTTGCTATATATTACTTGCACTAATTTGCATTATTTGTTATAATATAACGGAAAATAAATAAGGAGCTATTGCTATGGATTCTAAAACAAAAAAAGAACTTCAAGTTTTTGCTACTCAGATTCGTATGGGCATTATCGAAGGCACATATAATGCCAAAGCCGGCCATCCGGGTGGCTCACTGTCATCCGCCGATGTGTTTGCGTACCTGTACGGCAAGGAGATGAGATTCGATTCCTCCAACCCGAATTGGGAGGACAGGGACCGCTTTGTTCTTTCCAAGGGACATTGTGCGCCGGGTCTGTACAGCGCTTTGGCACACAAGGGCTTTTTTCCGGTGGAGGACCTGAAGACTCTTCGTCACATTGATTCGTATCTTCAGGGACACCCGAATATGAATCTTGTTCCCGGTGTTGATATGAGCACAGGCTCATTGGGACAGGGCGTCAGCGTTGCTGTGGGTATGGCAAAGGGCGCAAAGTATTTGGGCAAGGACAATGTCAATGTATATACTCTTCTCGGCGACGGCGAGATTGAGGAGGGTCAGGTTTGGGAGGCATTTATGTTTGCCAACCAGTACGGCCTTGACAATCTTTGTGTTATTATCGATTCCAACGGTCTGCAGATTGACGGCGCCTGCAATGATGTTATGAGCGCCGAGCCTATTGACGAAAAGATGAAGTCTTTTGGATTTGATGTAGTTATCATCGACGGCAATGATTTTGACCGTATTGACGAAGCTTTTGATGCCTTTCACAAGGCTGACAAGCCGTTCTGTATTATTATGAATACAATCAAGGGTAAGGGCGTATCTTATATGGAAAACCAGGTAGGCTGGCACGGCAAAGCCCCTAACGAAGAAGAATATAACATTGCTATGGCAGAGCTTAATGCCAAAATGGCAGAATTGGAGGCGTAATTATGGCAGAAGTAAAGAATATTGCTACTCGCGACAGTTATGGTAATGCACTTAAGGAACTTGCTGCCAACGGTGCCGACAAGCTTGTTGTACTGGATGCTGACCTTTCTGCAGCTACAAAAACAGGAATTTTCAAAAAAGAATATCCCGACCGTCATATCAACTGTGGTATAGCCGAGGCAAATATGATTTGCGCAGCTGCCGGAATGGCTACTATGGGACTTGTTCCTTTTGCCTCCAGCTTTGCGATGTTTGCAGCAGGCAGAGCCTTTGAGCAGGTTCGTAACTCCATCGGTTACCCACATCTTAATGTGAAGATTGGCGCAACCCACGCAGGTATCAGCGTAGGCGAGGACGGCGCAAGCCATCAGTGCTGCGAGGATTTTGCTCTTATGCGCTCTATTCCCGGTATGGTTGTTATCTGTCCTGCCGACGATGTTGAGGCAAAGCAGGCAGTCAAGGCTGCCTATGCTTACGAGGGCCCTGTATATCTTCGCTTTGGCAGATTGGCTGTGCCGGTATTCCACAGCGATGATTACAAGTTCGAGATTGGCAAGGGCGAGGTAGTTCGTCAGGGTACCGATGTTACCATCGTTGCCAACGGTCTTATGGTTGCCGAGGCTATTCAGGCAGGCGAGACATTGGCAGAGCAGGGCATCAGCGCCGAGATTATCAATATCGCTACCATAAAGCCCCTTGACGAAGAGCTTATTATCGCATCTGCCCGTAAGACAGGCAAGGTTATCACCGTTGAGGAGCATAGTATAATAGGTGGTCTCGGCGAGGCTGTGTGCAGCTGCCTTAGCGAAAAGTGCCCAACTCCCGTAAAGCGCATTGGCGTCAATGACGAATTCGGTCACTCAGGCCCTGCCAAGGATTTGCTAAAGCAATTTGGTCTTTCTGCCGAAAATATTGTAAATACAACCGTTGAGTTTGTTAAATAATTAACTATTGATTTATTCCGTCAAATAATATATAATATTTTGCAGCAAATTAATAAGCTTCAAAAATTTTAAAGAGAGGTAAAAATATGGAAGCATTGAATAAGAAGACCATCGAGGATGTTGAAGTAAAAGGCAAGAGAGTTCTTGCTCGCTGTGATTTCAACGTACCGCTTAAGGATGGCGAAATTACCAATGACAAGCGTATTGTGGCTGCCCTGCCGACAATCAAGTATCTTATGGACAACGGCGCAAAGGTTATCCTGTGCTCCCACCTTGGCAGACCTAAGGGAGAGTACAAGCCCGAGTTCAGCCTTGCTCCTGTCGCTAAGAAGCTTTCTGAGTATCTTGGCACAGAGGTAAAGCTTGCCGAAGACCCTGAGGTTGTAGGCGCAAATGCAAAGGCTATGGCTGCCGACCTTAAGGACGGCGAGGTTATGCTGCTGGAGAATGTTCGTTACAGAGCAGAGGAAACAAAGAATGAGGAGAATTTCTCCAAGGAGCTTGCATCACTTGCAGATATTTTTGTTAACGATGCATTCGGCACCGCACACAGAGCGCACTGCTCAACCACAGGAGTGGCTGCTTATCTTCCTGCTGTATGCGGTTACCTGATTCAAAAGGAGATTCAGTTTATGGGCGGCGCTCTCGCTGACCCTAAGCGTCCTCTGGTTGCTATCCTTGGCGGCGCTAAGGTATCCGACAAGATTGGCGTAATCAGCAATCTTATCGACAAGTGCGACACAATCATTATCGGCGGCGGTATGGCTTATACCTTTATGAAGTATCTGGGTCACTCAATCGGCACATCTCTTCTTGAGGCTGACTGGGTCGAGAAAGCCGGCGAGATGATGGCTGACGCAAAGGCTAAGGGAGTTAACTTCCTTATCCCTATTGACAACAAGGTTGGTAGGGAGTATGACGAAAATACAGAGGCTATGATTGTTAACAGCGACGAGATTCCTGACGGCTGGATGGGTCTTGACATCGGTCCAAGGTCACAGGAACTGTTTGTTGACGCTATCAAGGGCGCAGGCACTGTTATCTGGAACGGCCCTATGGGTGTATCCGAGTGGGATAACTTTGCTGCAGGCACAATTGCAGTTGCTAATGCAGTTGCAGAGTCGGGCGCAATTTCTGTTATCGGCGGCGGTGACTCCGTTGCTGCTGTAACCAAGCTTGGCTACGCAGATAAGATGAGCCACATTTCTACCGGTGGCGGCGCATCACTGGAATTCCTTGAGGGTAAGGTGCTTCCCGGTATCGACGCTCTTATGGATAAGGACTAATTGACTTTAGTGTACAAAGGGCGCAGCGCTCTTTGTACATTTTGATGAATAAAAATAAAGAGGTAATACTATGAACAAGGCTATGAGAAAAGCAGTTATCGCCGGTAACTGGAAAATGAATAAGACACCTGCCCAGACAACAGCTCTCATCAATGAGATGAAGCCGCTTGTGGCAGATGCGGATTGTGAGGTTGTACTTTGCGTACCTTTTGTTGACATCCCTGCCGCTGTCGAGGCTGCCAAGGGCTCCAACATCAAGATTGGCGCAGAGAATGTTCACTTCAAGGACAACGGTGCATTCACAGGAGAGGTTGCTGCAGATATGCTTCTTGAACTGGGTGTTGAGTATGTTGTTATCGGCCACAGCGAAAGAAGAACATATTTTGGCGAGACAGACCAGACTGTTAACCTTCGCACCCTTAAGGCTCTGGAAAAGGGACTTAAGCCAATCGTATGCGTAGGCGAGACTCTTGAGCAGAGAGAACTGGGCTATACCGAGACCCTGCTTAAGTACCAGACAAAGATGGCGCTCACAAATGTTAGTGCCGACCAACTCAAGGATGTTATCATTGCGTACGAGCCTGTATGGGCAATCGGCACAGGTGTTACTGCTACCGCCGACCAGGCTGACGAGGGCAACGGCTTCGTCCGTTCAGCAATTGCCGAGGCTTACGGTGCAGAGGCTGCAGAAACTGTTACTATCCAGTATGGCGGCTCAATGAACGCCGGCAATGCCGATGAGCTTGTTGCCAAGACCAATGTTGACGGCGGTCTTATCGGTGGCGCTTCACTAAAGGCAGAGGACTTTTCTATCATAGTAAAGGCTGCTTCTAAGTAATATAAGATTATTTGTGGGCAGATGCTTTATTCTGCCCACTGTTTTTTGGAGGATAGTGTGAAAAACACACTATCCGATTGTATTGCCTCAAAATTTGCCTGCGGCATAATTTTGAGATGGCTGAATTCCCATTATACGCCTTATCCGGCTACAATAAGGCGTTAGGAATTTTTAATACTACTATTTGTAGCCGGAAAGGCTATGGAAATTAATATGAAAAAAACTAATGTACTTTGCATTATGGATGGCTTTGGCCGCAATCCTTCCGATTACGGCAATGCTGTAGCAGCTGCCAAAAAGCCAAATCTGGATATGCTTATGGCCAAGTATCCCTACACCTATATCGGTGCATCGGGCCTCGATGTAGGTCTGCCGGACGGCCAAATGGGTAATTCAGAGGTCGGCCATACAAATATGGGTGCCGGCAGAGTTGTTTATCAGGAGCTCACTCGTATTACAAAATCCATTCAGGACGGCGACTTTTTTGAGAATGATGCCCTTGTTACCGCCATCCAAATGGCTATCGACAACGGCAAGGCACTCCACCTTATGGGCCTTATGTCCGACGGTGGCGTACATTCCCACAATACCCATATTTGGGCAATTGTAGAGCTTGCCAAGAGATTGGGCCTTGACAAGGTTTACCTGCATTGCATTATGGACGGCCGTGATGTGCCGCCAACCTCAGGTAAGGATTATGTTGCCGAGGCTATTGAAAAGATGAACGAGATCGGCGTGGGCAAGGTTGCCACTGTTGTTGGCAGATACTACGCTATGGACAGGGATAACAACTGGGACAGAGTCAAAAAGGCTTATGACGCCATGGTATTCGGAGAGGGTATTCACAATACCGACCCTGTTGCCGCTATTCTTGAGTCCTATGATACTATTGACGGCGACGGCAAAAACCTCACCGATGAGTTTATTTTGCCCACTGTTACTCTTGAGAACGAGGGTAGAGTAGAGGACGGTGATTCCGTTGTGTTCTTCAACTTCCGCCCCGACCGCGCAAGAGAGATTACCCGCACATTTGTTGATGATGATTTTACCGGCTTTGACCGTAACAGACTGAATGTATATTATGTATGTATGACCCAGTATGACGCAACCATGCCAAATGTTGATGTTGCATTCAAGCCCCAGGTTCTTACCAACACTTTCGGCGAGTATCTTGCAAAGCAGGGTATGACCCAGCTTCGTATTGCCGAGACAGAGAAGTATGCTCATGTAACATTCTTCTTTAACGGAGGCGTGGAGGCTGTAAACGAGGGCGAGGACAGAATCCTCATCCCATCACCAAAGGTTGCTACCTACGACCTCCAGCCGGAAATGAGCGCTTACCTTGTGTCAGAAAAATTGGATGAGGCTGTTCGCAGCGGAAAGTACGATGTTGTTATCGTAAACTTTGCTAACTGCGATATGGTTGGTCACACCGGTGTGTTCGACGCAGCTGTTGCCGCTGTTGAGGCTGTGGACAAGTGCGTCGGCTCTCTGTATGAGGCTGTTATGGACAACGGCGGCACACTCTTTATTACCGCCGACCACGGCAATGCTGACAAGATGAAGGAGGAGGACGGCTCTCCGTTTACTGCTCATACCACAAATCAGGTGCCGTTTATCTGTGTTAACTGCGGCGATGTAGAGCTTCGTGAGGGCGGCAAGCTATCCGACATTGTGCCCACTATGCTCAAGGTTATGAACCTCCCTCAACCTACCGAAATGACCGGAACATCGATTATAAAATAAGTAATATAGTAAAAACGAAACAAGAACATAAATCTTTGGATTTCTGTAGGGGCGAACTTTGTTCGCCTCTGTTTTTTACATAGCTTTTCTTGTGTAAGGAAAATAATTGCAACCAATTTCGGCTCCCTTGTGTAAAGGGAGCTGTCACAAAGTGACTGAGGGATTGTCGAGAGAAGACCTATTATTCACCTTTTATCCCCTCAGCCGCATAGATGTGCCAGCTTCCCTTAATAACATAAAAGGGAAGCCTTATTATGGTGCTACGCACACGGGCGAACTGTGTTCGCCTATTTTTCTAATAATTCATATTTATATTTGTGAATTATTACTATATAAAATAGTTTTGTTTAGTGATATAATTATTGTGTATTATTAAATAAGTTAGGGGTTAGTTATGAGAGTAAATAAAACTATTAGTGTCTTTTTATCCTTAGTAATGCTTTTTAGCATAACCGTAGGTATTAGTTTCAGTACTTATGCAAACGAATCTGATACAGGCGGTTCTTGCGGTGAGAACGTTCAATGGGAATATGCCGACGGTACACTCACTATTAGTGGCACAGGAAACATGGAAGTATATTCCAATACGCCCTCACTTCCTTGGTACGACTATATAAACGAAATTACAAAGCTTGTAATTGAAAACGGAGTAAAAACAATAGCAAGTTTCAGAAGTCTTGGAAAGGTTCAAGAAATTAATATTCCCAACTCTGTGCACGAAATTAACGCATATACTTTTATAGGTTGTTATTCTCTTGAAAAAATCAATCTTTCAAATAACCTACAATTTTTAGGGACAGACGCGTTTAGTGGTTGTCCTATGCTACAAGACTTTACTATTAACAACTCACCTAACGGAAAAACAAATGACATTTTGGGTCCTTTTGGTGATGTTACCGGCTATTTTTTTGTTAGAGATGGCATTCTTTTCTCGTTTAGCGATACATATTACAAAGAAGATTTATCTAAAGTAAGCATTGAACACATTCGGTTAGAAAAATATCCTTCCGGCAGAGAGGGCGAAACATATGTTATTCCACAAGACACAATGGTTGTTGCTTGGGA
>JAQXWS010000031.1 GCA_029225565.1 Eubacteriales bacterium | reverse complement strand
GGTGGCAATCGGCGGCAAGGTTATTGCCAGAGAAACCGTTAAGGCTTTGCGTAAGGATGTGCTTGCCAAGTGCTACGGCGGTGATGTCACCAGAAAAAAGAAATTGCTGGAAAAACAAAAAGAAGGCAAAAAGCGAATGCGCCAGTTCGGTTCGGTGGAGGTACCGCAGGAAGCATTCTTGGCTGTGCTCAAGCTATCCTCCGATGATGATGACTAAAAGAATATCCGGAATTCACATTTAGTGAATTCCGGATTTTTTCGTTTGACTAATCGTCCAGCGGCTCTGATGAGCGAGAAATAATCTTTCCCGACACAGCGTCAATTTCGTATTCGTATTCGGTTGTTGAGGTTTCAAATTCGATTTCGTACTGAGAAATCCCGTCATCTCTCTCAAATTTTGCCTTTGTAAATCTTACTTTGCCGGATGAGAGACCTGCATGGCTGAGAGCAATTTGCTTTGCTTTGTCAACGCCGATATACTTTGCCGTGTTTGTTGTATCGTTTTCGTATTCCTCATCATCTTCGTCGTCTTCATCTTCGTCATCTTCGTCTTCGTCATATTCATCTTCGTCTTCGTCGTCTTCATCTTCGTCATACTCATCTTCGTCTTCATCATAGGTATTTTTATTGCTCGAAGTTTTGATTCTTTCCTTATCCCGGGAGAGTACTCTTCCGTTCAGGTCTATTTCGTATTCATATTCGTAGGAGGAAGTTTTGAATTCGATGTCGTAATACTCTATTCCGTCGTCGGTATCCTTGTATGCATGAATGAATTTTGCATCACTTTTGGATACGCCTGCTTCTTGCAGAGCGATGCTCTTTGCCTTTTCCAATGATACGGTTGATGAAGCCGTTGTGCCTTGATGCTCTTGGGGAGCTTTTGTCGCTTCTTCTTTGTCAACTGCTTGCGGTTGGGTTACTTGCGTAGTTGGGTTCTGGGGCTGAGTTGTAGATTGCGACGGAGCGATTTCTTCATTATTTTGGGCGTTGTTTTTGTCAGCGTAATCATCTGCATCCTCGGCATCGTATTCCCGAGTTTTGTGCAAGATTGTGCCGTCGATTGCCTTGATTAGATATTCGTATTCGTAATTGTCCTTTGTATCGAACTCAATATCGTAAACAAAGGTGCTTTTTTTAAATTCCATTTTTGCCTTGGTAACATCAATGTCCTGCTCCAAAACTCCGGCGTCAACCATGGCAATGTTAAGTGCCTTTTCGATGCCGATGGAATTCTTTTTTGTGTTCTCGGTTGCATAGGCAAATACCGATGCACCTACCACTGCTATTGCAATGATAACCGACATAATAATTGCTAATCTTTTTTTCATAATCATTACCTCTCTTTCCTTTGGTGTCTTCATTATAACCGGCAAAAATTAAAGGATTATTAGAAAAATTATTTTTTTTGAATTTTTACGGTAAATGTACTTCCTTCACCTAATTTGCTTTCTAACTCAACTGTTCCGTTGTGAAGCTTGGCTATGGCTGCCACCATTGGAAGACCCAGTCCGATGCCGTATTCGGCGTCTTTGATAGTTCTTGCAGTGTCAGCTTGGTAAAAGCGATTGAAGATTTTTTCCTTAACATCATCTGCAATCCCAATGCCATCATCCTTTACAGCCAATATTACTTCATTATTATTTTGTTTTAATGATACATAAATATTACCGTTTTCTATTCCGTATCTGTAAGCATTTGAAATTAAGTTATTTATCAATCTGGTCAGCAGGCTTTCGTTACCCTGTACAAAAATATCCGGCTCCACATCACTGTGTATGGTAATGGAGCGAACACTTTGTATTTGTTGCTCGTCGGCAATGCTTTGCAGTAGAAGGGACAAGTTAACCTCTTGGGGATTTGGCAGGGATTCAAGGCTTTCCAGCCTTGAGAATTGAAGCATCTGTTCCACGATGTTTTTCATTCTTATACTTTGCCTATGGATTACGCCGATTGCATTTTTGTATTCCTCTGTATCTCTTTCTTTTTGCAGGGTCAGTTCACTCTGTGCAAGAATGGTTGCAATCGGGGTGCGCAGCTCATGTGATATATCCGAGGTAAATTGCTTCTCCTTTTCAAAGGATTGCTCCAACCGACAGAACATTTTGTTAAATGAATCGCCCAGAACATACAGTTCATCCTTGCTGTTGTCCAGCTCGATTCGCCGGGATAGGTCGTTACCGTCGGCTATGCTTTCTACCGAGGAATTGATTTTTCTTATAGGGGCAAGAAAACGGCCTGCCAAAAAATATCCGCCCACAATAGCGAGGATTGCCAGCAACGGCAGTACAAACAGCGACAGGTTTACAATTCTGGTGAGTACTGTTTTGTTGGCGTTCTCGTTAACTTGGCCCAGCAGTATCAGTCCCTGTAGATTCGGTCCGCTCAGGTGCAGATTATATACATAATATTTTTGGCTATCATATTTTATGTGTCTGACATTATCATCATCCGTTGTGAGGGTGCCTGTCGGATTTTCGCCGTACAGCAGATTACCTTTGTCATCATACAGCGCTGTGATTACTCCCTGATTTCGGTTTAAAAAATCGTCATCAATCTCCAGCCATTGATTGTTGTATCGCAGATAGTGGTCGCCGATTTCTTGCTCCGTATCCGCAATATCGCTGCAAAACTCTATTTCCTGTGAGTTGGATTGTACTGTGCTGACCAATGTTTCTTTTACATCTGTGTACAGCACCGATTGGCTAATCAGCAGCATTAACGAAAACATCATACCGGTAATCAGTATAATCAAAATAGAAAACCATATTGTTATTTTTGCTCTAATAGACAGGTTCTTCATTTTTCCTCCTTGAGAATATAGCCATATCCTCTGACCGTGTGTATGATTTTGCGGCTATGTCCTTCGTCTATCTTTTTTCGCAGATAGCTGATATATACATCAACCACATTAGTTCCGCCCTCGTAGTCAAAGTTGTACAAATTGTTTTCTATCTGCTCTCTTGACAGAACCTTGTTTTTGTTTCTGATCATATATTCCAGCAGGGAAAACTCCTTTGCCGACAGGCGAATTTCTTTGCCTGCTCTGGTTACTGTTTTTGAGTTTGAGTCCAGCGACAGGTCGTCGATTGTGTATATATTTGTAGGGTTTGAGAATTTTTTTCGGGTCATTACTCTCACTCTTGCCGTTAATTCGGCAAAAGAAAACGGCTTTGTCAAATAGTCGTCGGCGCCCAGGTCCAGCCCTTTTACCTTATCCTCCACGCTGTCCCTTGCAGTCAAAAACAGTATAGGTGTTTTGCCCTGACCCAACCTGTATTCTTTTACGACCTCAAAGCCGTCCATTATTGGCATCATAACATCAATAACGGCGGCATCATACTCGGTGTTTTGCAGGTAGTACAAAGCGTCCTCACCGTTGTAGCAGGCGTCAACGCTGTACCCCTCTTCTTCCATATTTTGCTTGATGATATTGTTTAGGTCCTTTTCGTCCTCTGCAATCAAGATACGCATACCAATCCCTCCAATTACAATTTTACCACGGAAATATTAATATTACATTAAAAAGAAGTAATTGTAAAAAAATCCGGAATCTGCCATAACAGATTCCGGAGGGTTTTGTGTGTAACGGGTAAATGTGTCACATTAGCAGCAGACCGATGCCGACAGGCAGTGCTCCGGTAACAATCGCCTTGATTCCCACTACGATTCCCACAATAAGCAGTACAATCAGCGCTATGATGAGCAGTACTGCCAGGATAATAATGCCCAGCACTAACGGACCCTTTTTGCTCTTTTTTATAGGGTCAACAAATTCTTTTTGCTCAAACATTTCTGCTGGGGCAGGGTTTTCGTCATCATATATCGGATATATGGGCAGGGTAGCCTCGGCGTCGCAGTAGCCGCTGTTCCACAGCAGCGGCTCAACCAAGCCTCTGACAGATGTTGCGCCCTTAAGCACCTTGCCTATGCTAAAGCCTATGGTATCAAGCAGGGAATCCACCACATTCAGCAGTCCGCAGGTGAGGCGGTATTCTATAGTATCAGGGCCGTAGGGAGAGTCCCCGCAGTACAAATTCTGTACCAATTCCAAAATCAGGTCAACAACTCTCTTGTTGCCGACAGCCTTTATTTCTTCCTTTGTTACTCCGCTTTCCTTTTTGCACAGGCGCCATACTTTCTTGTATGTCAGCTTGTTTAGGAATTTGCCGATAGGCTTGATTAACCAGCCCAGCTTCTTTACCTTTTCGCCTGGAATGGAAAATGAGGGAGTCATCTCGGCAAGATGGTCAATATCGTTGCCCATTGCCCAAATAACTTCGCCAATCATTCCAAAAAAGAAATTTTTCATATATTCGTCAAAGGGCTGGCCGTCGGTGTCCAGTCCCGGCACATCTGTTACCATAACGGTGTCGGCATGGATTTTGCCACCCTTAGGGTCAAAGGTTACATTGCGCATGGTAGGCGGACAGCCGATAACTGCGCCGCAGGATATGTCGTAAAATCTGTTGCCCTTTTTGCTGGTGATATAGCTGATGTCGTGGATATGGGTGTGGCCGGTTAGCATACAGTGAATACCGGCGTCGGCAAATGTCTCTCGTGTAATCTCGTGGTGGCGTTGCATATCACCCTTGCCGATAATTGCGTAAAACGGAGAAGGAGCAATCATAGGGTGGTGGGTCATTGCTATTACATACTGGTCGTTGTCTTGGGCGTCCTTTAGCTGCTCCATAATCCAGTTCATACAGTCATAGCTGTATCCGGAGCCGCCCTCGTCCTCACGGCAGTTGTTGTCGTCGTTGAGAGCGAACAGTCTGTAGCCGGGAGCCAGCTGTACCACATAGCTCATTGAGTCGCGATGGGTAGCAATTGCATCCTTTGGGCCAAAGTCGTAATACATATCCCACAGGTCAAGTCTGTTTTCTACAGCCTTTACCTTGATTGTTTCGTCACCTACATAGCCGTCAGCCTCGCCCTTGTCACGGTAGTCGTGGGTGGCGGTGATAACATATACTCTCTTGCCTCGCTTCTGCAAGTCGTGGAGCATTTCGATAATCTCTGCATGGGAGTCCAGCTCACCGTCACGGGTAGTATCACCCGATATTACCACAATATCGGTGGAGGTATCCTGGCACAGCATATCAAATGCCTTTGTCAGTACCAGGTCGGTGTCCTTAATTACCTTTTGGCTCTTGGACTCCGCCTTTTTGTAGGCACTGCCCTCGGTACCCACTTTTCTTGAATAGTAGTGAATATCGGTCAAAAATTGAATTTTCAGCGGCTCGTTATTGCTGCCGTATATTCTGTTAGCCATAGCGTTTCTCCTCCTTATTACTTTGCGGTAACCTTTATTACGCCGTCTTTTATACAGCCGTCAAGGGTTATCTCAATAGCACCTTTGTTTCGATTGTGGGCATCAATGCTTTTGCCGTTAAGGGTGACATCGTATTCCTTGCCGTCATCCAGAGTGATAATCATCGAGTATTTTGGGCTATTGCCATAGTATTTGAATGATACCTCGGCACCGTCATCACAGGTGTGCTGGTAGTCGGTCCATATATCCAAGCCGGTTGTTACCGTGCCCGGCTTGTAGTATGCGTTGGCCCAAATACAAATCGGTGCGGACAGACCGCCAAAGTTGTGGAACCATCCGCCACGGCGGGTTTTTATGCCAAAGCATTCGTAGGTGTTGTAGCTGAAGTCAGTTTCTTCTCTCCACATTTCCAGCGCTCTGTCAGCAATTTGGAATGCAAAGTCGGTATCGCCGTTATCCAGCATTGTTTTCCATACAAACCACTGATGACTCATCCATACATTTCCGTTCCAGTAGCCGTCGTCAAAATAGTAGGATGCGGACATATCAACGGCGCTGACGCCTGCCGCAGACCACATTTCCTTTGGATTCTTTATATGGGACAGCAATCTCTCTTTTCTGTCCTGCGGGGCAACTCCGGCTATCAGGGGATATACACCGTCGAATCCCTTGTCCCAGTTTTCTCCCTCCTGGGTTTTCATAATGTAAGGAGCGTTTTTATCCTTGTCATACATTGTGTAGCCGTAGTATCCGGACTCCTCGTCCCACGCCAGTTGGTTAAGCGCCCGGGCAGATTGCTGAATATCTGCGTCATATACGGCTATGTCCTCCTTCTTGCCGAGGAACGCGGCGACCATCTTAAGTATCTTGCCGGCACGGATAATCTGGGAGGTGGATAAGCACGGACAGGAGTATTCCTCTGCCTTGTCTGCAATCATTTTTACTTGGGCAGGATAGTCATCCATACCCGAGCAGGAATACCAGTAGTCGTATGTTGTTAGCAGTCCGTTACCGAATTTTGCACAGGTGGAGCCATGGGTTCTGCCCCGCAAAAATTCGTAGTACAGCTTCATTTTGTCGTAGAGAAAGTCCAACCGATGCTTGTCCTCGGTACGCTTTAGTAATTCAAGATATTCTACAAATTGGGTGGGTACCAGCGAGCCATGCAGCAGGAAGCAAAAATCTTTGTTGCTGTCATCACAAAGATACATATCCAGCGCGTATTGGCACAGCTTTGGCGAGAACTCCAGCAGTCCCATACCGATGAAACCGCTGTCCCAGGTATAGAACGAATCCCACCTCTTGCCGGGAGTGTGGTGAACAACATTTTCACCGTGACGATATACGGGATATACGGTGTTGGTGAGTAATGTTGATTTCAGAATATTAGTGGACAGGGCGTATTTTTTGCCCTCTTCGTTATATGTGTTGCCGGCGGCAGTGGCCCTTGCCTTTTTGTAAATAGCCTCGTATTCGTCATCGGTAAGGGGAGCGAATTCGCCCTTTGACACTACCACATATTCCGTGTGTGTTGAGTTGGGAGCAACGAATATGGACTTGATGAGTGTGTTCTGAAAAAAGCCGTCGTCACTGTTCTTGCGCTTGAATGAACCGGAAAATGTCTCTCTCAGGTCATCGTATGTATGGTCGCCATTGGACAATCTGTTGATAAGTGCGTCCTCCAGACTACCTGAGTCCAAGGTACGGAAACGAGTGTTGCTGTTGTGAGTGAGCACGGAGTAGTCACAGTCGTCGTAGCAGTAGTGCAGATTGGCTCTGTAGCCTGTTCCGGCTTTTTCTGTGCGGATTTGCGGTACAAAAGCCCGCCGCTTCTTTTCTGTGCTGATTTTTTCGCCGTTACTCAGGACTGCGATAAAGTCAATCTCGACACCGGCTCCACCTGTGGATGTAAATTTTGGATTCTCGCAATAAGGTATGTATTCTATAGTCAGCTCTTCGCTGTGGGGTAGGGTTACCTGGTTGCCGTTGATGTCAAAGTGAGCGTCGCCATCGGTAACGGTTCTGTACCTGATTGCAAAAACAGGATTGGCAATACCCTCGGCAGATAACTCGTACGCTACACGGTCGCCGGCAGTACAACCAAAGGGCATTATCCCAAGATAGTGTACATGCTCGTGGTCGCATCTGTCGCCAAGACCTTCGCCCAGGTAAAAATCGCTGTCCCGGAACATACCGCGGAACAAGCCGTCCGGGGTCTCGTATTCCCAAGGTCTGTCCGTTGCGTAGCCAAAATCCGTGTAATCATTTGCGTTTTTGACTATGCAGCCGTCAGGCTTGATAATCTCAATATAGTCGGTAAAAGGAAATTCCATTGATGCAAAAATGTTATACACACAGTTCTGCTCCAGGTGGGTGTTGTTGTTGATTTTGCATCTGATTAAGTATGCGTCATCCTTAATTTTTGAGTATGATATATCGGCGAAAATTCTGTCCTTCCACATCATCTCGTATCTGTATGAGTAATATGTGTAGTCTGTGTTACATTCCCACAGGTGATAGTTGGAGGGTACTGTAACATTGGGTACGGGATTGGACGAATTCCATAAAGTAGGCAGTACGCAAAAGTCCATTCTTGCACCCAGGTCTGCCATGCTGTCTATGATGTGGGACAGACCCATATATTTTTTTGAATAAGGGCCCCATTGGGGCATTTTTATTTTGCTGAGCATATATATTTCTCCGTCTAATTTTGCTTATAGTATATTATCCTTTATTTTTTCGGTAAAGTCAACATTAATATATATTATTTTATTAACAATTTGTTTGTTGACAAGTCATTGTCAATAAAGTATGATAAACTGGTAACGATATGTGGTAATGGGAGGTAGATTATGAATATAGATGAGAATGTTCGCAAGCTTTTGATGGCGTTACTCAGAAAATGGAAGCTGCTGGTCGTTTTTGCTTTAATCGGCGGATTGCTTGGAGCAATATATACATACAATTTTACAACGCTGACATATACCTCTTCCGTTGAGTTTTTGGCTACAGCCGTTGACTCACAAGAAGAAATGCTGGATACTACCAACAGGGAGACTCAGTCCGAGGCAGAGCGTATCAGTTATACCAGTAAGATGAATTACGCCATGAAGATGATGGATACATACATTGAGCTTTTTCGCACTAATGAGTTCAACAACACCGTGGCGTCCCAGCTTAACGAGAGACTTGATACTACATACGGCGCCAACACCGTCAAGGACTCAATCACTATCACTCCGGTTGAGAACACGGCTATGTTCCTTATGTCCGTCACCACAAACAGCGCAGACCTTTCCTACGAGATTGCCCACCAGCTGGAAATCACCGTTCCGGAAACTATGAAAAAGACTAACAGCGGTCTTGTGCAGGCGTCCGTAGAGGACAAACCTATCAAAGCCGTTTCCGCAGGCAGCAAGGGATACCTCAAGAAGTGCCTTATCGGTGCGGTAGCAGGATTGCTTTTGGCGGCGGCCTATGTTATTATTCGTACCATGTTGGATGTTCGCGTTCGTACGTCCGAGGAATTGGTTGAGGTGTACGGAATTCCTGTGCTGGGTGCAATTCCCGATTTTGAAATAAAGAATTCCCGTGGCGGTCACAAGATTGAAACCCAATATGATACCAGCAGAAAGGGGGATGAGTAATATGGCTAAGTCAAAGAAAAAAGCATTGTCCAAGAATCCATCCCGTGTTCTGCTCCACCGGCTTGATATGGACTCCACCCTAAAGTTCAGAGTCGAGGAAGCATACAAGAGTATCAGAACCAACATCTCCTTTTCTGTAATGAAAAAGGGCTGCAAGACTGTTGTCGTATCATCCTCAAACCCAAATGAGGGCAAGACCACTACCACAATTAATCTTGCTGTGGCTTTTGCACAGGCGGGACAGAGAGTTCTGCTTATCGACGGCGATTTAAGAAAGCCGAAAATCCATCAGTACTTTTCCGTTCCTAATGCACCGGGCTTGACAAATTATCTCGGCTCAACTGTTGCCAAGGCAAAGGACAGGGTGGATTTGTTTACTGTAATTCATCCCACGGAATTTGAGGATTTGTCAATTATGTGCTCCGGCTCGATTCCTCCCAATCCGGCAGAGATTTTAGGCTCGGAGGCTATGTCCGATTTCCTAAAGGAGATTAGCAACGACTTTGATTATATCATCATCGACACTCCTCCTATCAATGTGGTATCCGATGCTCTACCGGTAATCAGAGATTCCGACGGCGTTGTTCTTGTGGTGCGCACAAATCACACTACTCATCCGGAAATCCAAAAGGTGCTGTCATCCCTGGAATTTATTGATGCAAAGATTCTTGGCTTTGTTGTTAACTATGCTCCCGTCCAGCGCGGCAAGTATAGTATCGGCGGCTACGGCAGATACAGTCGATACAGCGGCTACGGCGGCTACAACAATGGGTCTTATGGCGGCTACGGCAGCAGATATGACAACGGCTACAGCGCATACGAGTCCTACGACCGGTACTCGTCGCGCAACAGATAGGGAGAACTGAATAATGGTAATTGATAATTTGGTAGAAATGCATTGCCATATTCTCCCCGGCATAGATGACGGCGCAAAGGATGTGGATACCAGTCTGCAAATGATTCGGCGTCTGCAGGACCAGGGGGCAAAAAGGATTGTGCTCACTCCCCATTATTATTCCGATACTATATCGCTTGATGATTTTTTGCGCAACAGGGATATTGCTTTCAACAAGCTTATGCAGGCATTACCCGCCGGCAGTCCCACATTGATTCCCGCAGCAGAGGTTTATATCAGCGACATTTTGTTTAATAACAAAAATCTGGACGAATTAAAAATCGGTAATTCAAACTACATTCTCATTGAGCATCCGTTTTCGGCATCCTTTGACCAGGGCTGTTATGACAGACTGATGAATTTGTATTGCGATTATGGCGCAAGACCTATATTGGCACATATTGAGCGATACAAGGCGCTGATGGATGATACGGATTTGCTGGACGAATATATTGATATGGGTTGCCTAACACAGGTCAATGTCAGCAGCTTTGACGATGCCCCCAGAGGTATCAGAAAAAAGCTGTACAAATTGATGAACAGCGGGCGTATCCATTTTTTGGGTAGTGATTGTCACAATCTGGGCACTCGTCCGCCGGAGTATGAGCCCGGCATAAAGGCTATAACAAAAAAGTGCGGCGCAGACGCTGTGGCTGTAATGATGGCTAATGCAAACAGCTTAACAAAATAATCCGTGAGTATGGGGCGTTATTCGTCCCATATTTTTTTGCGTCATAGCATATTATTCAGTGGTGATAGTATGAAAAAGGATTATGTCCCTACATTGCTTTTGGCAATGGTTGTACTTTGCGTTGTGGCTTTTTCCGGCCATAGCCGACAGGGCGCAGCCAACGGAATTGCCTTGTGCGAAAATGTGATTGTGCCATCCTTACTGCCGGTTTTGGTGTTGACAAATACCATTGTTCTGTGCCGGGGAGCAGACTTTTTCAACAAAGCTTTTGGCAGATTGTTTGAGTTGCTTTTCAGGCTGCCCGGTAATACGGCGGTTGTGGTGCTGTTTGGGCTGATTGGCGGCTATCCGGCAGGTACGGTGCTGACTCGTCAGTTGTATGACAGGGGAGATATTGACAGCAGTACAGCAGGGCGCCTTATGTCCTTTAATTTCTGCGGCGGCGCGGCATTTATTGTCACAGCGGTGGGCACTGTCTGTTACGGCAGTACCCGTATTGGACTTATGCTGTACGGCGTAGCGGTTGCTTCGTCCCTTATTATTTGTGCCGTAACCGGTATATGGGCACCTAAAATTGAAAAGGGCGCCAATACCACTTCTGCCGGGCTGCCCTTTGCTGACGCCCTGACAACTGCCGTGGAGACTACGGCAACAGCTATTATTAATATGTGTATGTATATAGTATTATTTTCTGCCATTGCAGGTTTGCTTGATGTACCGGGTTGGATGATACCTTTGGTGGAGATTACCAACGGCCTGTGCGCGCAAAATACTTTGATGCCACTGAAGTTTTGCGCCGCGTTCATTGCCTTTGGAGGATTTTGTATCCATTTTCAGCTTATGGGTATGCTTCGGGATATGAAGATAAAGTATGTTTATTTTTTGTTCTATCGTGTGGTGGGAGCAGTATTGTCATATTGCCTTATGGTACTGCTGCAATTTGCAATGGGGGACAGCGCGCCGGTTTTCAGTACCGTAGCAACGGTTACCAACGGATTGTGCCGAGTTAATATGGGCTTGAGTGTAGTACTTGTCCTTGGGTGCGCCGTGCTGGTGCTGGATGTGGAAAGCAAAAAATCAAAATTGCTTTATTGAACATAATGTGTTATTATTTGTGTATGAAGAGATTATTTAGATTATTGCCCATCGTTATTTCTATATGTATCGTATTCACATCCTGCAGCCAGGTGGCAGATATTGAGAAGGCCCTTATCTCGGATACCACTACTCAATCTGTGGAATGTGAGTCGCTTTACGATGTTCCGGAATTCAGCGATTTTCCGTATGTTGTAATAGATGATAATCAGCCTCATTTTACCGAAAGTCAAATTACTACCGACTCTTTTGAGTATTACGGCGAGTTGGATTCTCTCGGCAGATGCACAACGGCTGTGGCGTGCGTAGGCAGGGACATTATGCCCACCGAGGAGAGGCAGAGTATAGGCAGCGTAAAGCCCACCGGTTGGCATACCGTAAAGTACGAGAATGTTGACGGTAAGTATCTGTACAACAGATGCCATTTGATTGCATACCGGCTGACCGGCGAAAACGCAAATGAGCGTAATTTAATCACCGGCACCCGTTACCTGAACATTGACGGAATGCTGGGATTCGAGGAACAGGTGGGCGATTATGTTCGGGATACCGGCAATCATGTTATGTACAGCGTTACGCCTGTATTTGAGGATGACAACCTTGTGGCAAGCGGCGTAAATATGCAGGCATACAGCGTGGAGGATAGGGGCAAGGGCATTTCCTTTAATGTCTATTGCTACAACAACCAGCCGGGGGTTATTATTGATTATGCCACCGGTGACAGCGTGGCTGCGGACAGCGGCGTTGACTTTGATAACGGCGACGAAAGGCAGACCTATATCGTCAATATTAATACCAAAAAATTCCATACCCCCACCTGCGACGCCGCAAAGGATATTGCGCCGGGAAACAGGAAGCAATACAAGGGTCTGAGACAAAATCTGGTCAACAACGGTTATACCCCTTGCAGCAGGTGTAATCCTTAAATTAATACTTGCAAATGATATACACATTTGATATTATGAATTTATATTAAGTAGAGGAGGATTATTATGAATCCAATATTATTAGTTGCCTCTATCGGCGACAAGATTGACAGTGCCTTTGCGGCCTTTGATTTGTGGGTGTTCCACTTCTTCGGCAGTATTCAGTGCGGCTTCCTCACTATAGTTGCAAAGCTGTTTACTGCGCTGGGTGATGAGGCGTTTGTTATTCCTATGGTAATTGTTGGCGCAGTTCTGTGCCTTTTCAAGAAAACGAGAAAATACGGCGCCACATTAGTTATTGCCATCATTATCGGTACATTGATTACCAATATAGCAGTCAAGCCCATGTTCATGCGTATCAGACCCTACAACACCTTGCAGGGCAACGCAGAGTATTTTGCCTGGTATGTAGGAGCAGGTCGTCTTAGCGAGAGCGATTTTTCGTTCCCATCCGGTCATACTACCGGCGCATTCGAGATGGCTACGGCCATGTTTCTCTGTTTCCGTAAGGACAAAAAGAAGATTGCTTGGCTGTTCCCGGCATTGGCTGTGGGTGTAATGGGCTCAAGAGTTTATCTTATGGTACATTATGCAACCGATGTAATCGGCGGTATGCTTGTGGGCATCTTTGCCGGAGTTATGGCATATCTTATCGCAACACTCGCTTGCAAAATAAAGTTTATAGAAAAGATAGATGCCGAAAAATTGTTCAAAAACGGCATTAAGCCAAGGGTCGCATCATTATTAATTGTTGCTGTAGTGCTGGGCGTGTTTGCCTACAGCTTTGTGCCTTCCCTTACCGAGGGCGGCGACGAGGCTGTTCGCTGCGCTTATGTGGGCGAGTATGATTGCCAAAACGAGGCAAGAGTGGACGATGAGGATTATCCTCCCATTGACGGACAGAATTACTGCAAGATTCACTGGAAGCAGCTTACCCAACAGCAGACTGTCGGTCAGTCAGAGGGCGATAGCGTAATCGTTGTAGAATAACATAGTGGAATAGTGGAGCAGGTGTATTTCTGCTCCATTTTTTGTTTGTTGACAATCGGTTGTCGTATTTGGTAAAATTAAAGAAAAAATATTTTTTGAGGACTGTTATATGAAAAAGCTTGTTTCGATATTATTGTCGGTATCAATGTTGGTATCTGTTTTCACCTCGTTTGGAATTACTGCCGACGCCTCTGCTTATGCCGACCAACTTAAAGCAAAGGGCTTTACCGCCGGCTACATTTCTGCCTTGGAGGAATTGCACAAAAAATATCCTAATTGGAAGTTTGAGCCCCTTGTAACCGGACTCAAATGGAGCGATGTAATAGCAGGTGAGCGCACGCCCCATTCCCAGCAGGTGATAGAAAAAAGCAGCGACATTTCGTCAGCCTTTTACTGCAAATGTGCCGATTGCTACAAGAATGGCAGCTATGTGATTCGTGAGGGCAGCAATTGGGTATCTGCCGGCGAGAGCGCAGTCAAGTACTATATGGACCCCCGTAATTGGCTCAGCGAAAAATATATATTCCAGTTCGAGTCCACAAAGTACACCGACACCCAGACCAAGACCGGTGTTGAGGCAATTTTGGACGGCACTTGGATGCACAAATCCCTCATTACATACAAGAATACCGCCGGCGCAACAAAGCAGTACAGCTCCACTGTCAAGTACAGCGACGCTATTATGGCAGCGGCCAAGAACAGCGGTATGAGCGCTTACTACCTTGCCTCAAAAATCAGGCAGGAAAACGGTGGTTCGTCACCGACTGCCACAGCGGTTTGCGGTACCAAAGCACCGTTTCAGGGCATTTATAATTACTACAATATCGGCGCCAATGCCGGTGCTTCCGACGGTCTTGCCTGGGCGGCAGGCTATATGAAGGTGGAAAAGGATGCAAAGCTGTACCCCGCATATAACACTACTACAAAAAAGGTTACCGGCACACCAACCACTATCAAGGCCGGTCAGTATATGACCTATCGGAATAGCTGCGGCGACTATTATTATGTTCGGCTTTATATTCAGCGTGCCCCCAATTCTTATATCGAGGGCGATAGCGGTTATGTGCTCAAGTCGGCATGCCGTACAACATATTTTAATTATGACAGACCGTGGACCAATCCGTATAAGGCCATTATCGGCGGCGCAAATCGTATTGCCGATATGTTCGGTCAGCAATACACAGGCTATCTCCAGAAATTCAATGTCAATCCAAAATCGGATGAGCTGTATAACCACGAGTATATGACCAATGTGCAGGGCGCCGCCCAGGAGTCTGTTACTACATACAATGCCTACAAAAATTCAGGTATTCTGTCCGGGTCCAGGACCTTTTACATTCCGGTATTTACCGATATGCCCGCTACAAAGTGCCCTAAACCCAGCAATCCGGTTATCACTCCGGGCAGGGTAACGGGACTCAAGCTGTCTTCACGCACAACCACTTCTCTCACTCTGAAGTGGGACAGAGTTACCGGAGCAAAGGGCTATTATTTGTACAGATATTATTCCGACACCAAGACCTACAAAAAGGTGCGCACTATTTCCGGCGGCTCGAATACAAGTACAACTGTTTCGGGCTTAACACCGGGTAGTAGTCGCAGATATGCCGTGGCAGCCTATGCAACCAAGGTGGGCGCAAAGAGCGCAAGACTATCCGTTGCTACCTCACCGTCAAAGGTGACGTTTTCGTCATTGACCGCATTGTCATCCGGTAGGCTGAAAGCCGGCTGGAAAAAGGTTAGCGGCTATGCCACGGGATACCAGATTTACTGGTCACGCAATAAATCCTTTACCGGTGTGGTAGCAAAAACTAAGATAACAAGCAAATCTACCCTGTCATATACCGGCAAGGGATTTAACAAAGGCGTCAGGTATTATGTAAAGGTTCGCGCCTACAAGGTGATTGACGGCAAAACCTTTTACGGTGCTTGGAGTGGCTACAGGTCCGTTGTAGCAAAATAACTACAATATGTTGGAGAATATCGCTCTCTGATTTTCGTAGTAAGTGGAATTGGCTGATTCCACCTTGTCCAGCTCCTGCTCAACCTCCCGGCTGTCAGGCTGCAGCTGGTCTATTGACGCTGACAGCTCGTCCAGCGCAGTGTGGTTGGATATTGCGAAGAGAATGTCATTGTGGGATTCCCAGAATTTCTTTAGCTCTTCTATGGCTGATTTGTCATTCCTTGCCTCTTGTATCAGGGTGTCCATCTTTTGGGTAGCATTTCGTACATAGTATTGCTCCCCTGTACATAGCAGAGCCACTACTATTATCATTCCCATTGCAATCCATATTCTTCTCATTGATTATCCTTTCTTATCAAATACAGTGTACCGTCGTCGGCTACAGTCAGTAGCATTATATCGTCAATATCAATATTTGTAGCAGTAGTGAGAGCTTTTATCTCGCTGCTGCTCTTTTTTGTGTTGCTGTAATAGCTTGTTATCGGCTGAGAGTCCATTACTACGGCAACGGGTGCTTGGATTTGAGGAACCTTTAGTCCCAGTTGCTTTGGCGTAACAGGGGACGACTCCGCTTTTGTCTGTACTGTCATTATGCCGTTGGTTTCTATAACGGCATTTTCTATTGTGGATATATCAAACACATTTTGCTGTCTGGCGGCATCAATAATATCGTCCATTGTGAATCGCAGTTTTTTCATTTCTTTTTGTTGCAGTACGCCGTTTTTTATTATCATCATCGGCTTGCCTTGAACCAGATTGCGAAAGGATAATGATTTCATTGACAGGGCGGACTCCAGTATTTCCAGACTGATGAATATCAGTATCGGCAGTATGGAATTGAATAGGGGAATAGCGTTATCCTGCAGAGGGATTGTGGCTACCGAGCTGATAAGTATTGTGATTACCAACTCGTGGGGCTTTAGCTGTCCTACCTGTCTCTTGCCCATAATTCGTACCGCCGTAACAACACAAATATAGATTATTACGGAGCGTATCATTATTATTGTCATGGTATCACCGATACTATTTTGACTCATTGGGTGAATAATATACATCGGTTTTTTCATAATACTATTGGTGATGATTGTGAAATTGTATTCGACATATCAATTGAATAAGTTGGCGCTGGAGCAAAACTTTGCCGATTGCAGCGACTTTTTGCTGCGGGAGATAAAAGTGGACGATTGTGACGCCATGATTTGTGTTATGGACGGCTTGGTGGATTCTCTTCAGCTGTCCCAGATGGTTGTGAGACCCATATTGTCCTCCCGCTTGGTGTTCCGTACTCCGAATGAGCATTACGAATTGATAAAAGACAAAATAGTCGGCTCTGTGGAAATGAATGAGGCTACTGCATTTGAGGATGTAGAGTATTATCTTATGAGTGGCTTTGCCGTGTTTTTGCTGGACGGGTGTACAACTGCGCTGGCTCTGGGCGTACAGGGATGGAACAGACGCAATACCGACGAGCCTGATAACGAGGCTATGGTCAAGGGCGCAAAGGAGTGCTTTGTCGAGACGCTAAATGACAACAAGGCTCTGCTGCGAAAAAGACTGAAAACACCACACCTTAAGCTTAAACAAATAAAGTTGGGCAAAACCGCAAAAACCCCCGTGGTGATAGCCTATATTGATGATAAGGCAGATATGAATACTGTGGCAGATGTGGAGCGTAGGCTTCGCAGTACCGATTTGGATTCCATTCAGGATTATGGCTGTCTGCATCCGTATATTGACACAGACATACCCTCCTTTTTTTCTGCTGTTGGCAACACGGAACGGCCTGATGTTCTTGCCTCAAAGCTGTTGGAGGGCAGAGTGGCTGTTATGGTGGAGGGCACGCCTTTTGTAATGTACACTCCGTATCTTTTTACTGATAATTTTTCTGCACTTGATGATTATGACAACCCGCCGTTTTATTCCTCCTTTATGAGAGGGCTCAAGTATTTCAGCTTTATTTTATCCGTATTCTTGCCGGCAATATATGTGGCTGTGGGTACATTCCACCAGGAGTTGATTCCCACTACTATGCTGTATGTCATCGCCACCAGCGAGGCCACTACCCCATTTCCGCTAATGCTGGAGGCAATTATGATTCATTTGTTGTACGAGATAATGCGAGAGGCAGGTCTGCGACTGCCAAGCTCCATTGGGCACGCTGTGTCTATTATCGGCGCCATTGTTATCGGAGACGCCACGGTGTCAGCCGGTATTATAGGCGCGCCAATGCTGGTTGTTGTGGCTGTAACCGCCATAGCATCCTATGTGGTGTATCCTTTGTACGAGAGCATTGCTGTACTGCGAATACTGTTTATTATAGTCGGCGGTCTTACAGGTATGTACGGATTGATGCTGGCGGCAGGCGCCCTGTTTGTTAACATCTGTGCCATCAATCCCTATGGCGTGCCGTATTCGGCGCCTTTGTCGCCGCTGACTGCCGATTCGATTAATGATACCTTGTTGCGCCGCGGTTGGAAAAAGTTGGCGGGCCGTAATGTTAGGCTCAGTAATTTGGAGGGTGTGTCCATTGATAAAAAATAAAGCTTTACCCGGCAAAATACCGCCGTACGCATTGTTTTTTGTGCTATATATATCCCGTGTGATTGTGTCGCTAACCAATATCCAAAGCGTTTCTGTGGGCAAAGTAAATACCCGGCTTCTGCTGAGCATAGTGCTGGGTATGGTACTGACCGTAGTATTGTCTCTGCCTGCATATTTTTGTACAAAAACAGACAATCTGCTACAAAGGAATAAATTTATTTCTTTGTTGTATGTTGTGTATTATGTGTATTTTTGCGGCGTTAATATATGTCGGTTTTCATATTTTGCCGCTTCCAGAATGAGCGTAACAAAGCCTGTAATATTCTTTGTGGTATTGATTACGATTGCTGTGGCGTATTGCTCATCGTTGGGGATTGAGGCAGTGGGACGCTTTGGATTCTTTTGCGGCCTTATTGTTGTAGCGGTTGTCGCTACTGTATTGGTGCTTAATATTCATTCCTTCCATGCCATCAACTTTTTTCCGTTAGGTGACAGTGCCCAAAACACAGTGCTGATGAATGCCTTGATTTTTTGCTCCAATTCCAATGAGCCGGTTATACTTTTGGCTTTGGGCAAACGCACAAACGGTGATATTGCCCGACCGTATTTCGGTAGCGTAATTGCATCATTTTTCTCTGTGCTGCTGCTTATTGCTTGGTCAATAGGCGTTATGGGCTCCGGTGCTACCATGCAGGCATATCCGGTGTTCACCCTGTTTCAGTTGGCGTCCATCGGCAGCTTTTCGCGGTTGGATATTGTGCATGTTGCATTTTGGATATTAGCATTGCTGGTAAAGGCGTCGGTGCTGGTTTTGTCAGCTGCGGACTGTATAGGCTCCGGCGCAAAAAAATCCGTAATTCTATCATTCGTTTGCGGAGCGATTGCTGTTGGGATTGTGCAGTTTCTCGGTACCGATATAACAGAAATTGCAAGGTGGGTGAGCATCGTCGGATTTGTGATTTTTGCTCTGGTCCTGCCGTCGGTATTTCTTTTTATTGATAGGAGGAAAAAGCGTGAAACATTATAGGGTTATCTTGCTGCTGATGTTGCTGATACCCGTGCTTTCCGGTTGCAATAACGGCCAAATGCTGTCGGATATGACCATAGTACAGAGTATGGCTGTTGACAGAGTGGGCAGGGACACATCTGTCACCTTGGAATATCTTAATCTATCAAAGAGTACAGGCGCCACGGATTCCATATCGAACAATATTACAGCAGATGTATCGGGCAGGGGCAGTAATTTGAGCGACAGCATTTTTTCTGCGTCAAGCAGCTTGTCCAAGTCAACATTTTTTGGCCAAAACAAAGTGATTGTATTTGGTATGGAGTATGCTCGCCATGATTTATCAAAGGGTATGGATTATCTGTTGCGCAGCGCCGACAGCCGACCGGATGTTTTTGTTGCAATCAGCGACACCACTGCAGAGGAAATAGTAAAGAACAAAGAAATGGGAGCCAGAATACCGGCTCAGTCCCTGTATGATTTGATATCAAAGCTGGATGATGACGGTATTGGAGTGTCGGTGTCCGTATATGATTTGTTAAACTTTTATTCCGACCCCACTGCCGATATGTTTGCTCCTGTATTGCACTCCGGGAAAAACAGTGTATCCTGCAGGGGCATTGCCGTTTTTAGGGATAATGAATACGCTCTGACCCTGGACGGTAATCAGCCCCTGGGATTTAATTTTATTTTCGGCAGGGTGAAGGCAGGAACAATGAATGTAATGAGTGCCGATATGGGCATAATCGGTATTGCGGTAAATGACAGCAATTCCAAGTGTCGAGTGTATGTTGTGGATGATAATATTTATTTTGAGTGCAAAATTAATGTCAAATTCGTCCTTAATGATATAGAAAAGGGAACTACAGTATCAGTTGACAAGGCACAGATTGAGCAAATTGAAAATCTGGTATCCAATGCGATTTGTGGATATTGCAGGGACGCTTTTTTTGCCTGTACCTCGGCGGGCTGCGACCCATTTTGCGTTGGGCGTTATCTGTCCCGATACGATGCCGATATATATGACTTTTACAAACAGGATTGGCACAGATATATTACAACTGTTCAGCCCAGAATCAGTGTTAATTCACGCTTGATTCAGGTCAACGATAATTCCGTGAGGGACTAAACCCGGTCATTTTTTGTATCAAAAATAGTAACCAACTGGCCGGTGGGCTTTGTTTGGGTGGATTTATTGTTCTGGACTATGGAAATCAGAGGTATAAGTAATGTCATCACAAACAAAATACAAAAAATAATAGCTGCTCTCTTCATTGGCTCTCCTTGACTTTTATATTATAATTTAGTATAATAATTCAATATTGATTGAACGCAAATATTTGTTTTATATAAAATAATATGCAGGAGGGAGAGCATTATGCCAGAAAATTTTATTTCACCTATCCCACAAGATATTGTATCATCTCTGCTGGCAGAGCTAAAAAAGAATAACCAAATTAATCCTGATGATTTCAAAAAATATCATGTTAAGCGCGGCTTGCGTAATGACGACGGTACCGGCGTTATGGCAGGCCTTACCCGTATATGCTCGGTTGAGGGCTACTACATTCTTGACGGCGAGCGTATTCCTAAGGAGGGCAAACTGCTTTACCGTGGATACGATATTAACGATATTGTAAAGAATTCTCTCAACAACGGTAACTTCGGATTTGAGGAGGTTGTATGGCTGCTTATTTTCGGCGCATTGCCTACAACGAAGCAGCTGGGTCATCTTCGTGATGTTTTTGGCCATTATCGTGCGTTGCCGAATCAGTTCATTGAGGATACTATTATGAAGCAGCCGTCCAGGGACATTATGAACAAGATGGCTCGCTGTGTTATGAGTCTGTACTCTTTTGACGAGAATCCCGATGACATATCGGCCCACAATGTTTTGCGTCAGTCCTTGCAGTTGATTGCGCAGTTTCCTACCATTATGAACACGGCATATCAGGTTAAGCGCAGAGCATTTTATGACAAGACAATGTTCCTTCATCCTATCGACAAGGAATTGTCAACAGCCGAGTACATTCTATCCCAAATCAGGGCGGACAAGACCTATACCCAAGAGGAGGCCAAGCTCCTCGATATATGTCTTATGCTCCATGCTGACCACGGTGGCGGTAATAATTCCACCTTCTCAACCCGTGTGCTGACATCTTCGGGTACTGACACATATTCTGCAATTACTGCCGGTCTCGGCTCCCTTAAAGGACCTCGTCACGGCGGAGCGAATGTCAAGGTGTCACAGCAGCTTGACTATATATTGGAGAACTGTACCGACCCCACCGATGACGGACAGATGAAGGATATGCTGGTTAAGATTCTCAACAAGGAGGCCGGCGACGGCACCGGTCTTATCTACGGTATGGGACACGCTGTTTATACTCTCAGCGACCCTCGCGCCGTTATCCTTAAGGAGAGTGCAAAGAAGATTGCTTTTGAGCACGGATTCGAAAAGGAATTTAAGACCCTTGACGCCCTGGAGCGTATGACCCCTGAGGTCTTTGCAGAGGTTAAGGGCGACAACAAGGTAATGTGTGCCAATGTTGACCTATACAGCGGCTTGGTGTACAAGGTGCTGGGTGTGCCTTACGATTTATATACTCCGCTGTTTGCAACTGCTCGTATTGCGGGTTGGTGCGCTCACCGTCTTGAAGAGCTGACCACAAACAGTCGTATTATGCGTCCGGCATACAAGAGCGTGTCCAAGCGCAAATCATTTGTGCCCATCGAGGATAGATAAGATTGGGCACGGTGGTAAAAAACAGGAGTTATTCAATTTTTGCTTTGCTGGCTTTTTTGGCAGCCGTAGGAACCAGGGATATTGAACTTATTACCGGCGACGTTACAGTTACGGGAGCCTGCGTTTTCTATTTAGCTCTGGCATTTGGCTTGGCTATGCTTATGATTGACAGCTTTAGAGTAAAGGAATATGCACCTGCATTTTGTTATGACAACAAATTCCGTATCGGTGTGCTGGGCTATTTGGCGGCTGCCGGATTCTTTGTGGATTTTGTATATGGCGCCGTCAGGATTTATGGCAGTGTGGAGAGTGGCAGCTTTCACAATCCTGTGGATTTTTTGCCCCTATGTATATGTACCTTGCTATCGTTGGTATGTAGCTTTTACTATGTTATGGTGGGGCTGTCATTCAGCTCTCCCGCCTACGACTTTAAGGAGCTTAAGATTACCCACATAGCCCCTGTTTTTTGGGCTGTTGTAAAGATAATATCCGTTCTTCCTCAGGCTGTCAAACTGAGCCGAGATGTGGATGAGATATTAAAATACATAGTGCTGATTTTTCTTGCAGGGGGATTATATTTCTTTGCTTATGAGGTATCTGCACAGCAGGGTACACATCCTGTTTCGATGTTTATGTTCCGCGGCAGCTTTTATACCGGATTGCTATTCTTTTTTGACCGGATTATGCTATTGCTTTCCGGCTCATCAACTGTGGGAGATGCAGACGGTATTCTGTCTGTTACGGTGCTTAGCATCAGCGTTTTTATGTATTTTTTTGAAAAAAATATAATCGCACACACCAATTAGGAGAGTTTACTTGTTTTTACAGTTTGTATCTAATTTGCAAATAGTTGCCGTTCAGGTATGTATATTGTACTTGATTTCCGGCATAGGATTTGTTGCGGATAAGACCAAGATATTCAGGCAGGCCGACGGCAAAAAGCTGGTTGACCTGGTGTTCAATTTGATATTGCCGGTGGCTGTAATCAAGTCCTTTATGTCTATGGAGCGCACTCCGGAGCATATCAAGGGACTGTTCATTGCTTTTGGCCTTGCGTTGCTGACCCATCTTTTGGGTGTGGGCCTGTCCATGATAACCTACCGTCGGTACAGCCGTATGGAGCAGGGAATATATCACTATGCTCTCACTTTTTCCAACGCGGCGTTTCTTGCCCTGCCATTGGCACAGAGCGTTGTAGGCGACGAGGGTGTGTTCTACTCGTCCTGCTATGTTGCTGTGTTCAATGTTTTTGCCTTTACTTTTGGCATTAACCGAATTTCCGGCGGCAAGGCAAAAATCAATGCCAAGAGCCTCATTTTTAATCCCGGTTCCATTAGTGTTATTATCGGTATTCCGCTGTTCCTGCTTCAGGTGCAGCTGCCCGGATTTCTCACCGACGCAATGGACAGGGTTGCGGCCTGTAATTCGCCGTTGGCTATGATATTGTTCGGCACTTTTTTTGCAAATTGTAATTTCAAAAATATGTTTGTCAAGAAGGAGGTATATTTTCTCTCCTTCATAAGATTGGTTTTCATTCCGCTGACCATGCTGATGGTATTCCGTTTGGTAGGAGTCCAGGGCAATATGCTCAAGGCCCTTACAATTTCGGCATCGGCTCCGGTGGCAACCAACACCGCTATGTACGCCGCCAAATATGACAATGATACCGCATTGTCATCGGAATTGGTGGGGCAGACCAGTATTTTTTCTATCGTCACCATGCCGGTGATTGTTGCGCTGGCGTCGGTGATATGAGTTAGGGTATATTATGCAATTTACTGATTTTATCGGCAATGCCAAGGCAAAACAAATAATTTCATATCAGGCCGAGAGCAATCGTATGCCCCATGCCATTATCATTGAGGGCGACGAGGGCCTTGGCAAGCGCACCTTCGCTCGTGAGATAGCACTCAATTTGTTGTGCCGGAGCGAGGATAAGCCCTGCCGTTCCTGTCCCCAATGCTCAAAGGTGCTTCACGGCGTTCATCCCGATGTTTTTGAATACAGCGCGTCGGGCGCTCCCCAATCCTTTAAGGTAAACAAGGTTAGGGAAATTATCGAGGATATGTATATCAGTCCAAACGAGGCCGATTACAAAATATATATTTTGGGCAATTGCCAGGGTATGAACGCATCTGCGCAAAATGCTTTGCTTAAGGCGCTGGAGGAACCGCCCATGTATGTGGTATTTATCCTCACAGTTACCAACAAATCTGCCCTGCTGCCCACCGTGCTTTCCAGATGTGTCACCTTGCCTGTAGAGGGCGTGGAGCATAGGGTTGCCGCTGATTATGTGGCAGAACACAGCGACGGTACGGACTATGATTCTGTTAGCAATCTTGCCGATATGTATGACGGTAACATCGGCAGAATGTTAGAGAGTATTCGTGAGGGGAATCTGGGCATTATCAGCGGCTATGCGGAAAAAATCTGTACTGCGCTGGTATCCAACAACGAGTATGACCTGCTGACAGCCTGCAGCGTATTCAGTGGGGACAGAGCCAATCTCCTTGCCACTCTGGAGCTGTTGAGGACTGTGTTCCGTGATGCTTTGATATATACCGACGGTACCAATGTGATGTCAGGCCGGACGGATAGTGTCAGACTTTTGGCAGGCATTTTGAATAAGCAAAAACTTATTGCTTTGATTAATTCGGTTGACGGCCTTCGTCAACACGCAATTAAAAACGGAAATAACGCAATTTTGATTACTAAAATCTGTTATGACTTCAGGCGAGCCATCAACAGATAGAGAGGATTTACATATATGATAAAGGTGGTTGGTGTTCGTTTTAAGGACACAGGCAAGATGTATTATTTTGACCCCAGGGGCATTATTGTCCGCAAGGGGGATGTAGTTATTGTGGAGACATCCCAGGGCGTTGAGAGTGGCATTGCCGCCACGGGCAACAAGGAAGTGCCCGACGAAGAGGTTGTTACTCCCCTTAAGGCACTCAAGAGAGTAGCCACTCAGGATGACTTACAAAGAATTGCCGACAATAAAATCAAACAAAAAGAGGCCTACGATATTTGCCAAAGCAAGATTGAGGCTCATAAGCTGGATATGAATTTGACAGAGGTCGAATATAGCTTTGACGGCTCAAAAATTGTCTTTTACTATACTGCGGACGGAAGAGTTGATTTTAGAGAATTGGTCAAGGACCTGGCATCCACATTCCATACCCGTATCGAGCTTCGCCAAATCGGCGTTAGAGATGAGGCAAAAATGCTGGGTGGATTGGGTGTTTGCGGCAGACCGTTTTGTTGCTCCACATTTCTTAACGACTTCCATTCCGTAGCCATCAAGATGGCCAAGGACCAGGGACTATCCCTGTCTCCGGGCAAAATCAGCGGTACCTGCGGCAGACTTATGTGCTGCCTGAAGTATGAGCAGAATTCCTACGAGTACCTTAACAAAATTACCCCATCAAAGGGTACTGTGGTTGACTGCCGAGAGGGTAGGGGCGTTGTGGTTGACAGCGCTGTCCTTACCGGCAAATTGAAGGTTCAGCTGGACAGTATGCCCGAGGGCGCACCGGTTGTTGTGAATCGCAGCGAGGTCCGTATCGTAAAGAAACACAGGCACAATGACGAGGACTGACCAAATTTTTACTTTGACAAAAAAACTCTTGCATTTTATATAGCACAATGTTATATTATAAGTAATTAAGGACGGAGTATCTTAATGAATACATATTAGGAGGTAATTCGTAATGGCATACGCAATTTCAGACGATTGCATCTCTTGCGGCGCTTGCGCAGCTGAATGCCCGGTTGGTGCTATTTCAGAGGGCGACGGTAAGTTTGTTATCGACGCTGATGCTTGCATCGAGTGCGGTGCTTGTGAAGGTGCTTGCCCGGTAGGTGCTCCTGCTCAGGCATAATTTCACTTGTATATACACCATTGGCCATCAGGTCAGTGGTGTATTTTTTTGTTATA
>JAQXWS010000030.1 GCA_029225565.1 Eubacteriales bacterium | reverse complement strand
AGAATGTATCAAAGAGCAAATTAATAATTTAGAAATTAGATACGAAAATGTAAAAATAAATAATTATGTTATTATGCCTAATCATATACACATTCTGATGAGGATAGAAAATCAGACGGGAGGAGCAAGCCCCTCCCCTACTTGAATAAGCAATAAAATAACCGAGAGTGATTAAGTCGCTCTCGGTTCTGTTGTTATGGTATTTACGGTAAAATTTCAAATGCATTTTTATATAACATTAGCAAACAATGGATGGCAGATGATTTTAGTATCGCGACAACTAAATAAGGACTAATGGGGAAAGCTCCATTAGTCCTTATTTTTTATCTATTATGATTACTTGAGCATACCCTTTTTGTACATCAAATGGGCACCTACCAAGGATACCACAACGCCAATGGGAATCAGTACTCCGGTACCCAATGTTCCGTTAAACAACAAAACAATAACAAGTACGGCTATGGGCAGTATTGATATGCGCCAATGCTTTGCCAAATATGATGCACATAACGCTCCGAACAAAGCCGGAGTAACCTGCTGAAATGCAGGCGCAAACACAGAATCCGGGTCGGTGATATTGTGCAGCACCGGATAAAAAGCAAGTATGGACACAGCAATAATAATCGTGGTAACAATGGATGACACAGCGATAGAAATGGTGGAGATAATCTCGCCCTTTTCTGTATTAGGGTCAACGCCTGCGCTCTCCATAGAATTGAGTGCAACAGGCAGCTTTAGGTTAGTAATATTGCCGGTTACAAATCCCAAATAGGTACCGCCGGTACCCAGCAAGGGTGAATAGGTCAAAACCTCCAGCACGGCAGTAGGATAAAACACCAAAGCCACGGTGGATAAGCCCTTGGCAATAAGTCCCAACTTGGGCGATACGCCAAGGTGATAGCATATTGCAGTTGGTATTGCCAAAAACAGCAGAAGGGTTACTATCATCCATATTTTGCCATATCGATGAGTTTTGCTAATATAATCGTTCATACTATCCCCTCCATTCCAAAAAAGCAATATCTGACGGAAGCACCTGCGTCAGCAGCATAACAAGCGCCATAGCGCCAATCATGGAAAAGGGCATGGCAAAGCTGTCCAGCCACTTCCAATTCTTTACCGTAGCAATCTTTTGGAGTATCAGCATCAGCACTACGGAAAACAGCAAAGCGGCCAGGGACAACACCCCTGCGCCGTCACCGTTAATATCAGGCTTGCCGCTGCCGGCAATAGCCCGAGCAACAAAGGCGGCGATAAGACCGATAAATGCGGCAGCGCTCATTACCGATGACCACTTACTATCCTTTGAGGTGGCCTTGCCGATGCCTTTTTGCACCTTTTTGAGCATAATCGGTATCAGTATCAATGGCATAATCGAGCCCAGAGTCATAACCCAAGTGACGGTGCCGAACACCTCCGGGTCGGTAATAGGGTTGGATATGCCTCCCATAAGGCCGGATGCCTCCACAGCGTTAGTGGCAGCAGTAACCTCATAGGATATATTGCCGATGACCGTGAGTCTAATCCAAGGGAGAACATATCCCAGCCCTGCGGACAGCGTAAGTACAGTGGCAACAATGCCTATTGCGGGCGCTATAGTGAACAATCCGGATGACACCATTGTACTCTTGATGGTGGCTTTGTCGATGCCTAACTCCTTGCCACGCCTGATAGCACGGACCAAAAAGAATACAGCCTGTGCCGTAACAAAGGCAACTACTATCAGCGCCAATGCTACCATAGTTTTGTCTGTCTTAAAATCCATTGCTACTCCTTTGTCATAATACGAATATATCGCTTAAAAAACTCCACTCCCTGGGTCAACTGACCTACAGGGATTCTCTCGTTAGTGCCGTGAGTGGTCAGCAACAGCTGAGTATCAACGGTAAAGGGAGCAAAGCGATAAATATTTTCGCATACATTCTCGTAATTATACGCATCGGTACCGCCCATAACCAAATACGGCGCCACAATATTACGGTTATCCATAGCCACAGCCAGTCGAGAAAGGGTATCGAACGCACGGGTATCAGTGGGTGATACCAATGACGGCTCCTTGCCCTTTATGAACTCAATCTCCACATTGTCGCCGCCCATATATTTTTCGATATGCTTGCGGACATCCTCTATGGTTTCGCCCGGCATAATTCTGAAATTAACTGTTACGCTTGCCTTTTGGGGCAATACATTGGACGCAGGTGAACCGCTGGCCATGGTAACTCCCGTGGTAGTACGCACCATGGAGGCTGCCGGCGGAATCATAGTCATTGCCTTAAGCACTAACGGCTTTAGCAGCCACAGATTACAAAAAACGACTCTGCCCAAAAACGATGTTCTCCTGCCGATTTTAATAAACAAATTGTACACAAAGGGCAGTAATTTTGCCTTGAACTGATGGTTTTCGAGATTCTGTACCTTTTTTGCCAGAATACCGATAGCCGTATGCTTTGGCGGCTGGGAGGAATGCCCTCCCTTTGAGGTGACAGTAATTTTGAAATCGGCATACCCCTTCTCTGCAACGCCGATGCCTGTCAAATTGGCGTCGAGTATTCCCTTAA
>JAQXWS010000029.1 GCA_029225565.1 Eubacteriales bacterium | reverse complement strand
CTCAATTTACAGCGGTGCTTTGGTAAACGGTCCTTTCTCTGTAATTCTTGGCTCTAACAAAGGACTTCTTGCTATTAATGATAGACTAAAGCTTCGTTCTCTTACTGCCGCAACTAAAGGCAACAGAGCGTATTTTGCATCAGAGGAATCTGCAATCAGAATAATCTGTCCCGACCCTGAAAAGGTTTGGTCAGTATCAGGTGCAGAGCCTGTCTTTATACCTCTTGAGATTGATGAAGAGGAGGAAAATGACTGATGATAAATTATATTCCGAGAAAATTTACCGTTGTCAGAGATAAGGAGCTTTGCATTAACTGCGGTTGCTGTGTAAGACAATGCTCAAACGAATGTCACTTTTTTGATGACGACGGAAAAACAGTTCGTGTAAATTCACAAAATTGTGTTGCCTGCCACAGATGCGTTGACCTCTGTCCAACGGGTGCACTTCGTATAGAAAAATATGTATGCGACTACAGAGATAATGCTAACTGGACTCCCCAGTATCAGCAGGAAATTTGCCGTCAGGCAGAAACAGGATCGGTTCTTCTTTCTGCAATGGGTAATCCAAAGCCTTATCCTATCTATTGGGACAAGATTTTGCTCAATGCCTCCCAGGTTACCAACCCGTCAATCGACCCGTTGCGTGAGCCTATGGAGATTAGGACTATTTTGGGTCGCAAGCCTGACAAATTAGAGGTGGAAAAAAAGGGCAGGTCAATCACAAAAATGCCACCTCAGGTTATGATAGAAACTCCCATTATGTTTTCTGCCATGAGCTTTGGTTCAATCAGCCTCAATGCCCAAAAGTCTTTGGCTATGGCGGCGGAAAACCTGGGCACATTGTTCAACACCGGCGAGGGCGGACTTCATCCGGACCTTGCGGATTACGGCAGCTATGCCGTGGTGCAGGTTGCCTCCGGCAGATTCGGTGTTCACAAGGATTATTTGAATAATTGCAGATTTATTGAGATAAAAATCGGCCAGGGCGCAAAGCCCGGCATCGGCGGACATTTGCCGGGAGAAAAGGTAAATGTTGAGGTATCCAATGCCCGTATGATTCCCGAGGGCAGCGACGCTATTTCGCCAGCTCCCCATCACGATATTTATTCCATCGAGGATTTGCGCCAGCTTATCTGGAGCCTAAAGCAGGCAACTGACGGCAAAAAGCCGGTATCCGTAAAGATTGCGGCAGTTCATAATGTGGCTGCAATCGCCTCCGGTTGTGCCAGAGCCGGCGCGGACATTGTGGTTATCGACGGATTTAGGGGCGGTACAGGCGCCGCGCCCACCCGTATCCGCGACAATGTGGGTATTCCTATCGAATTGGCGCTGGCAGCAGCCGACCGCCGACTGCGGGACGAGGGTATTCGCTCCACCGTTTCCCTTGTTGCGGCAGGCTCTTTCCGTTGCTCCTCAGATGTTGTAAAAGCTATTGCTCTTGGCGCAGACGCCTGTTACATTGCTTCGGCTCCCCTTATTGCCATCGGCTGTCATATGTGCCAAACCTGCAATACCGGCAAGTGCAATTGGGGCATCGCAACCCAAAGACCCGAATTAACAAAGCGTCTTAATCCGGAAATTGCTCACAAGAGAGTAGAAAATCTTATCAATGCCTGGAACCACGAAATCAAGGAGATTATGGGTGGTATGGGTATCAACTCCATTGACTCCCTGCGAGGCAACAGACTTATGCTGCGGGGTATCGGCCTGACAGAAAAAGAGCTGGAGATACTGGGCATCAAGCATGCGGGAGAATAGGAGGTAGTTATATGAAAAAAGTATTTGCAAGAGAAGAATTGTGTGTTAACTGCCGCTTGTGTGAGGTGTATTGCAAAACTGCTCATTCCCAATCCAAGGATGTGCTGAAGGCAAACAAATACGAGGAGCCTGCTCCGATTTCTCGCGTTACGGTGTACGGGGACAGCAGGGCATCCGTTGCAGTAAATTGCCGTCATTGTGATGACCCCGCTTGCGTAAAGGCCTGTATCACAGGCGCAATGCAAAAGGACAAAAGGACCGGCATTGTGTCCGTTGACGAGAACAAGTGCATCGGCTGTATGACCTGCCTTGCAGTATGTCCCGTGGGCTGTATCAAGACCGGCAATTATGCAGTCAAATGTGATTTGTGCCGGGGCGAGGATATGCCCGCCTGTGTAAAAAATTGTCCCAACAAAGCGTTGGTTTATCTTGAGGTTGGAGGTGCTGAGGAATGAAATATGTAATTATCGGCGCTTCTGCAGCGGGACTTGCCGCTGCCGAGAGTATAAGAAAAACCGACAAATCCGGCGAGATTACCGTTATCACCAAGGAAGAGTGCTTGCCCTACTCCCGACCGTCCATCAGCTATTATCTTAAAGGCAAGGTCAATCAGGGAGATACGCTTCTGCGCAAGCAAAGCTACTACAAGGCAAACAACATTAATGTGGTAACAGGCACGGAGGCTAAAGAGATTGATACAAAAAACAAGACGGTAAAAGCAGGAAGAAAAAGCTACCCATACGACAAATTGTGCCTGGCAACCGGCTCAAAGCCCTTTGTGCCGCCAATGAAGAATGTTGAGGGTAAGGCAAATGTATATACATTTCTTGACCTTGCTTCTGCCAAGGCTGTAAAGCAAAAAGCCACCTCTGCCACACGAGCTGTTGTAATCGGCGGAGGACTGATAGGAATGAAGGCCGCCGAGGGATTGTCAAAAATCTGCAAAAGCGTTGATGTTGTTGAGTTTGCACCTCGTATTCTGCCCTCCATTCTTGACGAAAAATCAGCCAAAAGCGTAAAAAAGTATGTCGAAAAAGAGGGCGGAATCAAATTTCACCTTGAGGACACAATTGTCGAGGCGAAATCAAAGGGTAAAAATATTACCTCCGTTATTTTAAAGAGTGGCAGGGAACTAAAGTGCGATATGCTCATTGTTGCCGTGGGTGTTCGTCCGGAAACTGCTCTTGCCGAAGAGGCAGGACTTGAGGTTAACAGAGGAATCATTACTGATACTTCAACAATGCAAACCAGCAATAGTGATATTTATGCCTGCGGCGATTGCTGTGTGTCCACCGATATGCTGGACGGCTCCCACAAGATTATTGCTCTGTGGCCGAACGCAGTTCAGCAGGGTATTGCCGCCGGCTCACAGATGGCAGGGGGCGACGATGTAATAGACGGCACATATTCCGTAAATGCCATAGATTTTTACGGCTTCAGAATTTGTACCTGCGGTCTGATTAATGCACAGGGTCCCCAGTATCGCGACAAGGTCAAGGCCTACGGTGATGAGTATAAGCGCCTTGTGTTCGAGGGCGACAGGCTTGTGGGCTTTGTGCTAATTAATTGCAGCGACAATGCGGGTATATATACTGCCCTTATTGCAAACAGGGTTGACCTGGGTACAATCCGGGGTGATATTATGGATTCACCCAGTCTGTTTATGTTTGACAAGGACACCAGAACAACAAAGCTGACAGGCAATGCACAGGGGGTTAGATTATGATAGAAGCAGGACTCAGACGGTACGAAGCAATAAATGAAGAAATAAAGGCTGTCCTTGCAAAAAAGAACAAGTGCACTGTAAAGGACGCCAACGGTCAGCGTTATATCGGCTGCGGCTTGGACGAGGGCAAGACTATCGAGATTTACGGTACGCCGGGCAACGATATGGCCTGCTACCTGAACGGCGGCAGGGTTGTGGTGTACGGCAACTGCCAGGACGCCGTGGGTAACACCATGAACGGCGGCGAGATTGTTGTTCACGGTCACAGCGGTGACGCTATGGGCTACGGTATGCGTGACGGCCGGATATACATTAGGGACAATGTGGCTTGCCGTGGCGGCATTCATATGAAGGAGTTCAGGGATATGCGACCTGTTTTGGTTATCGGCCGCAATGCAGGCTCGTTCCTTGGCGAATATATGGCAGGGGGTACCATTGTGCTTCTCGGTCTGAATATGAAGCGGGGAGAAAAATTGTTCGGCACTCACTGTGCCAGCGGTATGCACGGCGGCAAAATCTTTGTGCGGGGCTCATTCCCCAAGGAAAACCTCAGTGACAATATTAAGGTAGAAAAGCTGAGCCCGGAGGACGAGGCAGAGCTAAAGGGGTATGTAAAGAATTATTGCAAGTATTTTGGTGCAGACTATGATGACATTATGGCAAAGCCCTTCAAAAAGCTGGTACCGGCAACATCAAGACCCTACGCAAATTTGTACACCCCAAACTAATATAACGGCAAGGGGATATTGCTATACTATAGGAGAACAGTATGTTTAACAATCTACATGAGGAATGCGGCGTTTTTGGTATTTTCGAGAGCAAGACCTCCTATGTTGCACAGTCCGTTTATCTGGCGCTCTATGCCCTGCAGCACAGAGGTCAGGAGAGCTGTGGCATTGCAGTAAATGACGACGGAGTTTTCAGCCATCACAAGGGCAACGGCCTTGTGCCCGATGTGTTCCCAAAGGAGAGGTTGGAGCATTTGGGAATGGGTAATATGGCTATCGGTCATGTGCGTTATTCCACAACCGGAGGCAAGAATGCAAACAATATTCAGCCGCTGGTTATCCGCCATATAAAGGGCAATCTGGCCCTGGCACACAACGGCAATTTGGTAAACGCAACGGATATTCGCAGGAGCTTTGAACTTAACGGCGGCATCTTTCACGGTACCAGCGATACGGAGTCCATTGCGTATGCCATTGTGTCCAATCGACTTTACAGCAAGAGCACCGAGGAGGCTATTGCCAAGACAATGCCCAACCTAAAGGGTGCGTATTCTTGTATCGTAATGACGGCAACAAAGATGATTGCCTTTAGGGACCCCAACGGATTCAGACCTCTCTGTATCGGCAGGACCCCTGACGGCGCTTGGTGCGTCAGCAGCGAGAGCTGTGCTCTCGATACCATCGGCGCAGATTTTGTGCGGGATGTGCTGCCGGGCGAAATCGTTACTATAGATATGAACGGCCTCCATTCCGACAAGAGCAATTGCAAAAACAAGGGTACGCTGTGCGTGTTTGAGTACATATATTTTGCAAGGCCGGACAGCGTTATTGACGGAGCCTCCGTTGAGCATGCCCGAATGAGAGCCGGAGCCTTTTTGGCACGGGAGAGCCCTGTGGATGCCGACATAGTTATCGGCGTGCCCGACAGCGGTCTGGATGCGGCGCTGGGATATGCTGACGAAAGCGGCATACCCTACGGCATAGGATTCATCAAGAACAGATATATCGGCCGCAGCTTTATCCAGCCCAGCCAAAATCAGCGTGAGGACGCCGTGAGGATAAAGCTGAATGTTATCAAGGAGAATATCAAGGACAAGCGAGTGATAATGATTGACGATTCCATTGTTCGCGGCACAACCTGCGCCAGGATTGTCAGTCTGCTTCGCGAGGCGGGAGCAAAGGAGGTACACATGCGTGTGTCGTCACCACCATTCAAGAACCCATGCTACTTTGGTACGGATGTTGACAGCCAGGAAAATCTTATTGCCTGCCGCTATGATTCCGTGGACGAGATAGCAAGGGTAATCGGTGTTGACTCCCTGGCGTACCTGTCCATAGACGCTACCCACAAGTTGGCCGGGGAGGCGTCGGTGGGCTTTTGTGACGGTTGCTTTACCGGCAAGTATCCCATAACGGTGCCCAAGGAGCAGCCCAAGGACAAGTTTGAAGAAAAACTAAACAAAATCCCATCCTATTACCAGGTATTGGATTAAAAAACGGCTCAAGGTATTGCTTTCTTGAGCCGTTTGCACTATATGAATATACGCAAGTCCAAACACTTCAAATTATCCTTTCATTTTTACAATTACCGTAGGGGCGAACTGTGTTCGCCTTATTTGTTTTCTCCGTGGTTGACAATATGTTGTATTGTATGTATAATGACTTATGATACGGGGTGTTATAAGTCCTTGGGAGGGTTGTCTATTGATTGAACAAAGCACGCTGAAGAATATACGAAACAAGAATATGGCCGACATACTGCAGGTACTGAGAGAAAAGGGAGCCAGCAGTCTGTCACGCCTTGAGGAAAGCATAGACGGTGGCCTTACTACAGTAAAAAAATGTGTGCAGCAGGCTATGGATTACGGTATGATTTTGGAGGGGGATATTGCCGACTCCACCGGAGGCCGAAAGGCAAAGCAGTATCTCATTAACGCAGATTACCAGTATTTTTTGTTCATTATTGTGGACAATAACAATTTGGTGGTAAAAATTCTTAACTTCAGATTTGAGTGTGTCAAGGATTTTTCTCAGCACTTTGATATGAGTGATTTTGTTGATGTTATTTGCACAAATATAGATGAGGCAATACAGCAGTACAATATCGGCACCGTATGTCTATCCATTCCCTGTGTAATAAAGAATGGGGTAATTATCGACTGGTATTATAATCAGGGACTGAACAATTTTGATTTACAGTCCGAGTTGGAAAATAAATACGGCTTTAATGTTATCCTCCAAAATGATATGAAGCTGACGGCATTGGCCATGGGCTGTCATAACGCAGACAATATTGTTACCGCCCAGTTCGGTCACAACGGCATCGGCTTGGCAGGTGTGGTCAACGGGCATTTGCTTGAGGGCGGCGCAGGGTTCGCCGGAGAGGTTGGATACATAAACGATATACGCAAAAACATTATGGGCGTTTCCTATCCTGCAAAAATTGTGAGAAATGCCATTGTGTTTTTGAATCCCGATGTCATTGTTTTTTACAGGTCCGAGAGACAGAACAATTTTAGGAAAATATTTGATGCCGCAACAAAGGACCTTCCTGCTTACGCAATACCCCGATTCGAGGTATCCGACAACTATGCAGGTGACATTGTGGGCGGATTGATTTTTTTGGTTAACAAATACGGATACTACAAAAGAAAGGAGTGTAATGTATGAAAATCTCTTTAAAAGACAAAACAACAAAGGAAATTTTAGCCTTTTCGTTATTGCCGTTCGGTATGAGCACAATTTACGGCATTATGGGAACGGCGCTTAATCTGTATTTTACGGATGTATTGGGATTATCGCTTGCGATGACAAGCATAGTTCTTTCCGCAACGAGAATTTGGGATGCAATTAATGACCCGCTTATGGGCATGATTGTTGACAAAACCCATACTAAAATGGGCAAATGCCGACCGTATGTATTTTGGGTGTCTTTTCCTGTAATTCTCGTTACGGCGTTGCTTTTTGCACCGGTTAATTTCGGTCAAAAGGGTAATTTTGTTTATGCTATCATTGCGTATCTTATCTATTATACCGTTTGCACCGCCCTTGATATTCCTTATCAGGGATTGACTCCCCTTGTTTTCCCCGAGGATAAAAAGCGTGTAAGGGCGATTTCGTTTAGTAATATTATCGGCTCTTTAGGCTCTATTTTACCTTCACTGTTGTTTTTTACGGTTGCAGGCTTATGGGGCAGAGAAAATGAGAAGACAGGATATTTCGGCGCAGCTTTAATATTCGGATTGCTTGGCGGAATGCCTATGTTTTTCTCAGCCTTTGGATTTAAGGAAAAGGTTTATATTCCGCCCAAAAAAGAGAGCTATATTGACGGCCTAAAAATAGTTTTTAAGGATAAAAAATTTGTTTGTCTTGTTATTGCAGCATTCTTTTCCGCAATAGTTAATATGGGAGCAATGTTCCTTCCGTATTTTGCAAAATGGAACTGTGCCGGCGTTATTCCCATTGACGAGCTTTGCGCGTGGATAAAGAATACATTGGGTATCTCTATCCAGCTTACCAGCGAGGGTCTGCTTACTCCTTTGCTACAGATAGGCAGTGGAATTTCGTATATGCTGTCCATGGCTTTGGTGCCTGTGTTCCTCAAAAAAATGGACAAAAAGACCCTGTGGATAGGCGTATCAATTTTTGGTATCGTAGCAGACATTATTTGCTTTGTAGTGGGTGTTTGGGTTATTCCTTACAACACCGTTGCAGGCGCAATTACATACACAATTCTCCGTTTCTTCACTAACTTCCCGGTGGGAATTATGACAGTTCTTTTGGTAGCCATGTTCTCCGATGTTGTTGATGATATAGAGATGAGGACGGGCAAAAGACTTGAGGGTACCGTATTCTCATTCAGAAGCCTTGTAAACAAAATTGCCATTGCGGTTTTCAATGTTCTTATGCTCAACATAGTTGACGCATACGGCTATAACGCCGATGTTATGACAAAGATTACCGATAATCTTGCAAGGCCGCTGATTGAGAGCACCACAAAGGCAACTGTCATCGGCGGAGTAAACTATACAACGCTCCTTAATGTTATCTTCTTTATGCTCACTGCCTTTGGTGCTATAGGACTTTTGCTTCAGGCAATTCCAATGTTCTTCTATAAATTTGATGAAAAGGCACAGGAGGGCAAGCTTAAGGCATTCCGTGAGGAAAAAGAGAGAAGAGAGATAGAAGAGCTCAACAGATTAGCTCAGGAAACCGAGGTTTAATCGTATGAAAAAGGGTAAAAAAATTATGATTGCTGTTATATCAATAGTACTTGTTATCGTATTAGTTTTTGGCATTGGAGCAGGCTCCCTGTATGCCTTTGGTGATAAAATCATTATCGGTAAAACCCAGGTAAAGGATTTTACAACACAAGGGGAGGGCTTTAAGGTTGGCGTTATTTCCGACACACAGCTGCCACCGACTGAGGAAGCGCTGAAGAATGACGACACCTATGTTCGGCACTTGAGAGACGCCCTTACAGCGCTGAAGAATAATGATGTGGATATGATTTTGTTTGCCGGGGATATTGGCGACCTGGGCACATATTTTGCCTTTGAAACCTACGAGAACACCATCAACGAGGTTTTCGGCCAGGATAAGCCGATAATTCAAACAGTTATGGGCAATCACGATTTTTGGAATAAGAATGCTAAAAGCGCTATCAATCATATCAAGGCATTCAGAGAGGTAACGGGGGAATCCCCCTGGACTCATTATGTTGTTAACGGATACCATTTTATCGGCGCGTCGCCAAATTGCGGAATGATGAAGCGGGATTATGTATTGACGGTTAGATGGCTTGAAAAGGAGCTTGATGCTGCAAGCAAGGCTTCAGACGGCAAGCCGATATTCGTTACAACTCATAACCAGCCAAAGGATACCTGCTACGGCAGTGATGAATGGGGCGATAGCTCACTTAATGAGGTGCTTTCAAAATATCCGAATGTTGTATTGTTCGGCGGTCATTCTCATTATTCCGTTTTGGACGAAAGAACAATCTGGCAGGGCGACTACACCGTAATTCAAACCCAGTCGCTTTCATATATAGAGCTGGAAACCGGCAAGGAAAACGGTACCGTACCACCCAATGCAGACAAAACCCCAATGGGCTATATTATGGAATTTACCGACAAGGAGATTCTGATTCACCGTATGTTGTTTGACGGCTCGGATATGGGAGCAGAGCAAAAGGCAGACCGCCTCTGGAGGCTGTCCCTCCCATACACAAATGACGGAGCATACTCCTTTGACACCAGAAAGGCAGCAAACACAGTTCCCGTTATCACGGACGCAGCCGGCACCGCCGCCTTTGAGGGCGAGGATGTTGTGCTTTCATTTAAGGCGGGAAGCGACGATGATTTTGTCCATTCCTACAAGGTTGTAATCGGCGATAAGGAGGAAAAACTTTTCTTCAGCGATTACTACAACGGAATTGACAGCATGAGCGATGATGTTACTCTGCGGTTCAAGGCAGAAAAGGGCAAGCATAATTACAAAATCTACGCAGTTGACAGCTGGGGCGCAGAGAGTGAGAATTGCGTCAGCATTGATACACAGTAATTCGGTACAAAGGAAAGATATATATGAACATTTCATTCAAAATAATATACGAGGCAAAGGGACAGCGCTATACTGCAAGCTCCCTCAAAACAGAACATTTTGACCTGGATGTAAAAAGGGATGGGCAAAAACTGTATGTTACCCTTTGTCCCAAAACTCCCGTAAAAATTCTTGACTTTTCGGTTAAGTATCCCTATTGCTACAACCAAAGCGACAGAATATTTGTTAACGGATACCAAAGCTGGACCGACAGTCTTGAGTATTCGCCGACAGAAAGGATGAGCGAGCAGTCGGAGCTTACGGAATTTTTTATTACCAAATCACCGGTTAAGTATATTGGCATAAGCAAATCCGGTGACAATAATTTCCACAAGTTCCCCAGACAAGCAGGTGTGTTTTACGGCTGGTCATACGGCTATGTGAGGAGGGGCGGCAATGTCGATTTGTTTGGCTCTCTTGACGAGCACAGCGGATTCACCACCGTCACATTTGATGTCAACAGCGACAGCGTGATTGTGGGCAAGGACCTTGACGGAGTGGTGTTTTCTCAGGCAACGGACCTTTTGGCGTTCACGGTAATTTCGGACGAATATGACAAAGCCTTCGATACTTACTTTGAGCAGATGGGTGTATCCTGCCGAATAGACAAAAGGCGAACAGGCTACACAACCTGGTACAATTACTACGGCGGCATAACACAGTCCGATGTTGTCCGTGACCTGGACAGTATATCTCGACTGGATACAAAAATTGACTGCTTCCAGATTGACGACGGATACCAAAGGGCTATAGGCGACTGGCTTGTTACCGATACCGACAAGTTTCCCGACGGGATGAAAAAGATTGCCGACGATATTCATTCAAAGGGTATGATAGCCGGCTTGTGGCTGGCGCCCTTTGCCGGAGTACCCAGGTCAAATCTGTTCAGGCAACACAGGGATTGGTTCATTAAGGACCAAAAAGGCAGACCCTACAAGACCGGTCATAACTGGGGAGGCTTTTATTCACTTGATATTTATAACCCACAGGCAAGAGAATACATTAAGCATGTGTTCGATGTTGTGCTTAATGACTGGGGCTACGATTTGGTAAAGCTGGATTTCCTTTACGGCGCCTGCGTGCTGCCGCTGAACAACAAAACCCGCGGTGAGGTTATGTGCGACGCAATGGATTTTTTGCGCCAGTGCTGCGGCGACAAATTGATTTTGGGCTGCGGCGTTCCTCTTATGCCTGCCTTCGGCAAGGTGGATTATTGTCGTATCGGCTCGGATATAGCGCTGAATTGGAAGCACAAAAAGCATATCATCAGAGAGGATGTGTCCACTCCTCACGCAGTATGCAATACTATTTTTCGCCGCCATCTGGACGCAAGAGCATGGATGAACGACCCGGATGTGTTCCTGCTGCGTGACAGTAATATTAAAACAACATTTCAGCAGAGAGAGTTACTTGCCAAAATCAATTCTATATTTGGCAGTCTGCTGTTCATTTCTGACAATACCAGCGAATATAACGACAGGCAATTGGAGGTTCTGTACGACACCTTTGCCGACAAAAATATTGTTATCGGCAGGGCTGAGTTCGTCGGCGACAACATTATGGAAGCAGAATATACGGAGAACGGAGAACAAAAGCGACTGCGCTTTAATGTTCATACAGGCGAAATGTGTTAGAGGCCTGTATTGGTGTAATGTATGAAAAAAGTAATTGTAGTATCCAAGACTCATTTGGATTTGGGCTTTACGGATTATGCCGAAAATATAAGAAGAAGATATATTGATTCATTTATTCCAAGTGCAATTGAGCTTGCCGAAAAGGTTAACACAGATAAAAATAAATCATTTGTGTGGACCACAGGCTCGTGGATACTCAAGGAAGCGCTGGAAAACGGTACTAATGGGCAAAAGCAAAAGCTCTTAAAGGCAATCAGAGACGGTAATATTATTCCTCACGCAATGCCGTTTACTACCCATACAGAGCTACTTGATGAGGACACTCTTGACTATGGCTTGTCAATAGTGGACGCTCTTGATGATATTAGGGGCAAAAAGACAATCAGTGCAAAAATGACCGATGTTCCCGGTCATACAAAGGCACTTGTTCCTCTTTTGGCACGGCACGGTATCAGGCTGCTGCATATCGGTGTAAACGGCGCCTCCGCATTGCCTGTTGTTCCCGATTGCTTTTTGTGGAAAAACGGCGACGATGAGATAGTTGTGGTATATTCGGGAGATTACGGCGGAGCATACAAGAGCGATTTGATTGACGAGGTGCTGTATTTTGACCACACGCTGGACAATCACGGCGCCCCCTCGCCTGAAAAGGTTTTGGCAAAATTAAACAAAATCAAAGCGGAGTTCCCCGATTACGAGGTCGTGGCAGGCTCGTTAGACGATTATGCCGAGGTTTTGTGGCAGGTTAGGGACAAATTGCCTGTTATTGACAATGAAATCGGCGATACTTGGATACACGGAAGTGCTTCGGATCCATATAAATCTGCAGCCTTGCGAGAGCTGATGCGCCTTAAAAGGCAATGGCTTGCAGAGGGCTCGATGACAAGGGACAGTCGGGAGTACACCGGCTTTACCGACAATCTGCTTTGTGTTGCCGAGCATACCTGCGGTATGGATACAAAGATTTATTTTGCAGACTACGAAAATTACCTGAAGCCCGATTTTCAAAGTGCAAGAAAAAAGGATAAAATAATTGTCAAGCATCCATTCAGGGATTACCCATATAATATTTTAAACATCATTAATAAAATTAGATTTAAAAGCTCATACAGTATAATCGAAAAAAGCTGGCAGGAGCAAAGAGAGTATATTGACAGGGCTGTAGGCTGTTTGAATCCGGAGCATAGGACACAGGCGGAAAAGGAGCTGGCATACCTTGAACCCAATCACCCCATTGCCCTTGATAATGCCCAAGGCTTTGACGGTACGGTAAGCGCCTTTGGCTATGAATTATGCATAAACAACTACGGCGGAATAGGACGGCTGACTGCAGGCGGCGAGGAAATAATAAAGGGCAACGACAGACCCTTTGTGGAGTATCGCTCCTACACAAGCAAGGATTACGATTTTTGGTTCAGCCACTATACACGCGATTTTGACAAAAACAGGGTGTGGTCGTATCCCGACTTCGGCAGACCCCTGCTCAAATACGCCGACGGAAAGTATCCCCAAGGTCGGTTTTATTACAAAATGACGGATGCATTTATAATAAGCGATGATATTGCAACGAAGGTGTTAGTCAATCTAAGATGTGATAAGACTGCCTGCGATTTAGCCGGAGCACCACGAACAATCCAAGCTTTATATACTATTGACAGCAAAGGTGTTTGCTTTGATGTGATTTGGATTGACAAGGACGCTAATCGCACAACCGAAGCAATATTTCTTCATCTTTATCCTGCTTTTGACGATTTTTCACTAACAAAGCTTGGCAGTAATATTGATTATAAAAGTGTTGTTTCTATGGGCGGAAGGAATCTTCACGCTGTTGAAAAATGCACTTTTAAATGTAGTGGAGAAGAATTTGAAATCCAAAATCTCCACTCACCTCTTATATCTTTAGGTCAGGGCAAAATTCTTGAATATGATAATAAAATCGAAGATTGCGCTACCGACGGAATTTCCTATGTTCTTTATAACAATGTTTGGGGTACAAACTTCCCCCTATGGTATGAAGAAAATGCGCGCTTTACGTTCGAAATAAAGGAGCAAAACAATGAAGTATAGTATTAGTCGTAATTTACATTCCGATTTTTCAATATTTGAACAAAACAAAATGCCTGCAAGGAGTTATTTTATCCCTTTTTCAAGCGAAGCGAAAATAGACAATACGGACTATAAAAACGAACGCTTTAATTCCGACAGAATAGTGATGTTAAGCGGTGAATGGGATTTTAAGTATTACGAAAAATTAAGTGATACTCCTACCTGTCTTGATACAGATAATACGGATTTTGACAAAATATCCGTACCAAGCACCTGGCAGAGAACGGGCTATGACCAAATTGCATATATTAATACCCGTTATCCGTTTCCAAAAAAGCCGCCGCATATCCCAAATGATGTTGCTGTTGGTATTTACAGAAAAAATGTTGAATTAAAAAAATACAGCCGTCAAATAATTTCATTTTTAGGTGTTGCCGGTGCCTTGGCACTATATATCAACGGCAAATATGTAGGCTATTCCGAAGGTTCGCATAATACTGCCGAATTTGATATAACGGAATTTGTAAATGAGGGCAATAATGAAATTGTTGCAGTAAACTATAAATGGTGCAACGGCACATATCTTGAATGCCAGGATATGTTCAGAGAAAACGGCATCTTCCGTGATGTATTCATCATCAATCAGGAGGAAAAGCATATTAACGATTTTCTCTTTAGAACGAACAAAAATGTTGATGGTACTTATGATTTAAAAATCAAAATTGATGGCAATTTTGATGATGTTGACATTTCCTGTGACCTATTTACAACCAAGGAAAGCAACACAATTATAAAAAATCTTAAAGTAAATGAATGGACGGCAGAAACACCCAATCTCTATGAGGTTACAATTAAAATAAAAGATGTTGAGGTTATTCGTACCTATATTGGCTTTAAGTATGTAAAAATTGACGGCGAGGTGTATTTGTTCAACGGTAAGCCCATAAAGATGCTGGGTGTTAATCATCACGATACCCACATGACAAAGGGCTATGCCGTATCTCTCGACGACCTGGAGCTGGATATAAAGCTGATGAAGGAGTACAACTGCAACGCAGTAAGAACCTCCCACTATCCTCCCGACCCGGTATTCCTGACAATGTGCGATATGTACGGACTGTATGTTGTTGACGAGGCGGATATAGAGACTCACGGATTCTACGCAGTACCCCACAGTACATATAATCCCAACAGACTCAGCAACGATACAAGGTGGGCGTCCCATTATCTTGACAGAGTTAAGAGAATGTACGAAAGGGATAAAAATCATCCGTCAATATCAATGTGGAGCCTCGGCAACGAGTCCGGGGGATACAAGTGCCAGGATGTGTGCTACGATTTTCTCAAGCAGGTAAATCCGGAGATACCCGTGCATTACGAGGGCGCAATCCGCAGCAAGCGCTGGGCATACGATGTTGTGTCCCGAATGTACGGCACACCCGATTTGATGCGAAAGATATTAAAGGGTACTGCAGGCAGCAAGTACAAGGGTAAGCCCTTTTTCCAGTGCGAATATGCCCACGCAATGGGCAACGGCCCCGGCGGATTGGAGGAATATATGGAGCTTTTCTATTCTTCCAACCAATTTATGGGCGGTTGTATTTGGGAGTGGGCGGACCATAGCGTTTATGACGAGAACGCTAAGTATAAGTGGACCTACGGCGGCGACCATAACGAGCCTATCCACGATGGCAATTTTTGTGTGGACGGCTTGTTTTATCCCGACCGCAGGCCCTCAAGCGGCGCTTTGGAGATGAAGGCTTGCTACAGACCTGTCAGAGCACAGTATATGGGTGACGGCATATTTGTGCTAAAGAATACCAGGTGCTTTACCGATACCTCGGGTATGGATATTACCTACGAGATAATTGTTGACGGCAAGTCGGCAGGCACCGGCGTGATTTCGTCAGTAATCCCCCCTCAAACAAAAAAGAAAATCCAAATTAATTCTCCCGTATTTGCCAATACGGACAGGGATATCTTTGTTAATTTCGTGTACACCCGACAAGATACAGGTAAGATAATTGCAGTTGAGCAGGTAACCGTTTCTCTTGCAAGGGTTGCGGCACCGAGTTTTTGCGCCGATGCCGAAATTGACACCGCAAATGCCGGAATTACCGTCTTGTTTGATAATGGCAGGGCGCTGTTTGACAGAAAAAAGGGGCTTGTCAGCTACTGCTTGGAGGGTAATGAGTATTTGAACAATAGTCCGTTGGATAAGCAAAACGGATTTGTCCCCCATATTTACAGGGGCAGGCTGGACAACGACCAGTATATGGTGATTTTTTGGAAGATTATCGGTCTTGACTGCGCAAATCCAAAGCTTGTATCCTGCAAGGTAAAGGAGGCTAACGGACAAAAATGCGTCAGCACCGTTTACAACTTTGTTACCCGGGGCATGTTTGTGCTTGCCGAAGCAGAGATTGACTACTTCTTTGCCAAGGACGGCAAAATGAGAATTACCGCCACCCTAAAAAAGACTTGTCCGCTCACCGACCAGCTGCCTCGCTTCGGCGTTCATTGTGAACTGCCAAAGGATTTTGAGCAGGTGGAATACTACGGCAGAGGCCCTGATGAAAATTATTCTGATTTTAAGGAACATTCACCTGTAGGGATATACAGTACAACTGTTAGCGCAATGGCACACAAGTACATCAAGCCCCAGGATTCGGGCAACAGAGGGGATGTGCGGTACGGAGTTGTTGCCGCCGACAGGGGTATCGGATTCAGATTTTCTGCGGTGGAAAAATATTTTAACTTTAATGCAAATCACTTTACACTCGGCCAACTGAAAACCGCAAGGCACATTGAGGATTTGCCGGACACAAATACTACCTTTACTGCCGTTGACGGCTTTGTTAGGGGTACAGGCTCCGGCAGCTGCGGCCCCATTCCGCCTAAAGAGCATCAAATCAAATTTGGTTACATCTCACCGCTGAACTTCTCATTTGATGTTGAGCCGATAAAATAAGGAGATGTCTTATGAAAAAGAAAATAATAATATCCGCTGTTGCTAAAGGCTGTGCTGACCTCGGCTGTGGGACTGAACGGAATAATGACAATTATCGGTGTATTGATTTTGGCTGTGGGAATAATTTTTTGTTGCCTGAAGGACAACTGAAATCCGTGCATATTCCGTGCATATTCGTATAGCGTCACCCTCTCGGAACCGAAAGCTCCGGGAGGGTGATTTTTTGCGCAAGGAGGGATTTTTGGGCAGGCTTTGCCCGCTTTTTAGACAGAAGAAAAAATATTGTGTTGCACATAAGCACGGATAGTTGTAGAATAAGAGTATAGTAGGTGCATTGCGTCCGCAGAATGTGCCGTTATACAGAGGAGAATAAATGCTGTTTTTGTACCTGTCGTCGGTTGATGACAATAAAGGAAAATCTAAATTTAAAGACCTGTACTATAAGTACGAAAAAATGATGACCCATATCGCAATGGACAAGCTGCACGACATCAATCTTGCCGAGGAGGCATTGCAGGACGCGTGGATGTATATTGCCACCCACTTTGACAATGTGGGGGATGTGTATTCCAACCGCACAAGGAATTACCTGGCAACCATCATTACAGGATATGCCATCAATAAGTACAATAAGGAAAACAAGATACACAGTATATACTATGTAGATGATTCGGATATGATCAGCGACAGTTACTTCGACCAATACGACGCGCTGGAAATAAAGCTGGCTATGGAGTCCCTGGACGACGAGTGCAGGAATATTTTGTACCTGACCTACATATACGGCTACAAAAGCAACGAGATAGCCAAGATGTTCGGCTGTACCGACTCCAATATCCGCAAAAAGCTGCAAGTTGCCAAATCTAAGCTGAAAAACAGAATCGGAGGAGCAGATGATGAATAATTTGGAAAAAGCCTGTGCTTTACACCAAGCTCTGTGGATGGACGATGTTGTGAACAGTATGGAGGATTACCAACATACCAAGGAGTACAATCGGTTCATAAAAAAGCTGATGAACAGAATGAAGGGCGACCATTATCACAAGATGACCAAGTCCGTAGTCAGACTGATGTTAGTGGCTGCAGTAATTCTGTCCCTGGCGGTGACTGCATCTGCCGTGCCCACCACCAACGAATACGAGGTGTACGAGTTAATATACAAATCGGTATATAGTGTTGTGGAAGAAGAAAAGTTTAAAAAAATAACATATCTCAATGTGGGTTATATGCCGGAAGGATTTGTGTTGGCAGAAAAACATGAGGGCGAAGCAGCATACGAATATGCGTATAAAAAAGGCGAATACCATATTCATATTTTAAAGCGTCAGCTTTCGGGTGACATATTCTTTGATTCGGAAAATAATAAAGTCAAAATAGTAAAGCATAACAATATAGATTATGTTGTGTACTATAATGATGAAAGCGCGGGAATAATTTGGAACAACGGCAGAAATCTGTTCAGGATTGGCGGAAATATTGGGGTGGAGGAGTTACTCAAGATAGCCTATTCTGTGTCATAAGATATATACTCTGATACAAAAGATGGAGGTTTGTAAAAAACTTCCATCTTTTTTTCACAGTTTGCACCTTTTTGTTGATACTATATATGAGAGGGGGTGAAAAAAGTGAAGAAGCTAAAGAAAATCGGGGCAATGTTGATGGCATTGGTTATGACTATGACAGCCTGTAGCACCGTTTACGCTGCCAATGAGACCGACAGCAGCGATACCGAAACGGTAGAAGCACGATATGTTGTCATAGAAGACGCAGACTGCAGTTTATCGGTAAGCGGAATATCGGCAAAATGCATGGCAACGCTAAGTACCAAAAGCTCAAAGAGCCTGAAAATAAAGATGGAGCTGCAGAAGAAAAAGTCCACCGGGTACGAGACCCTGCAGACCTGGACCGCAAGCAAAACAGGTAAATATTTGACCATGACCGAAAGCAGGAATATCAACCTGCTCTGCTCATACCGACTGAAAACCACATTTACCGCCAGAAGCGAAACCGAGGTAATATATAGATACTATAATTAGAAACAAGAAATAAAAAATAGAGAGGTAAGAATTATGAAAAAAATTACACTCGTACAGTATTACAAGAGGGCAATCAGCCTTTTGCTGTCGGTAATTATTGCCTTTGGCACATTCCTAACTCTGATGGCAGGCAATGTGCATCTGTCCGACTGGATAGATTTGCGCTCTGCGCTGACAGCCAAGGCAAGCACCACATCGGCAGTAAAGACCTATCGCTACAAAAATCTTGTGGGTCTGTACAATCTGGACTACACGGACACCACCACCATGCAGTACAAGATAGGGGACAACGGCACATGGAAAAATTATACAAAGCCGTTTACCGTATCTCCTTTTGCTACCACAAAGGTGTACAAAAGGCTGGGTACAACCGGCGCAGCCACCTATGTTAATATTGAGGGCGACAAATTTAATATGGGCAGATATTCTCCGGCAGAAACGGATTTTTCCATCAGCAACAACGGAGTATCCTTTGGCTACACCAGAACATATAACTCAAAGGACAATACCTGGTTTGAGTCCACCGACAGCAGAATATATCTGTTCAACGACTCGTTGGCAAGAATGTACCTTACCGACGGTACAATGATTTACCTGCCTCGCAAGTCGGCTACCACATATCAGGACGAGATAACAAAAAAGCAGATTGTGCTCAACAGCGCCGGCGGTTACTATCTGTACAAGGACGACGAATATACATACAAGTACCGTATAGGCAGCAGCTCCAACACATTCTATCTGTGGAAAATAGAGGACGCCAACGGCAACACTATCACCATCTCCAGAGGCACCGGCCGTATCACCGTGTCCAACGGTCTGGGCGACGCATTCTACATCCCATATATCACAGCCACCACCTCTGCCGACACAATGCACGACTTTACCGCAACAGATGTTGACGGCAGCACCGTCACACTGCGGGCGCAGGACAATGTGTTCTATGCAGTGCTGGACGCAGACGGCAATAAAATAAAAGAATACAAATACACCACTTGCTATGACGGTGTAAAAAGACTGACAACCAATACGGACAAGACAATAAAATACTACAACACCGGTAGGATTGCCAGGATTACCAACAAGGACGGCTCGTACATAACCTACGGCTACAATACGGACGAAAAGAGAATGCGCTGTACCACATCCAATTACGGCTCGGCATATACCACATTCAACGACGCAATGCAGCCGGTAATATATGTTGACGAGTACGGCGACAGGACGGACTATGAGTACTACACATCCTACCTGCTAAAAAAAGAGATTACCCAGGACGAGACCACTACATACAGCTACTCAAATGCTGTTATCACCAATTCCGTCACTGTGGATAGCGACGGCAATACCATCAATGAGTGCAAATACTCCTCGGGCTTGCTAATCAGAGAGCAGGACGAGGATGAATATACATATTATACTTACGACAGCAAGGGCAATATGCTGGTATGTGCCACGCTCAAGGAGAGTTATACCGGTGATCCTCCATCCGTGTATGACTCTACCTTGACCTGCTTTGATACAACAAGCTATGCCTACGACAGCCGTGGCAGAGTCACCCGCGAGGAGTACGATAACGGCGAGTACAATGCCTACACCTACGACTCCCGAGGCAATGCTTTGTCCGAGACAGTGGCAGAATATCAGGACGACGACAGCACACAGCTGACCACTACCACCACATCCTATACTTACGACAGCATGGGCAATGTGGTATCCACCACTGTTGGCGACGATACATCTGCCTACACCTATGATGACGACGGCAGGCTGATATACAGCAACGAGAACGGCGACTGCACATACAACCGGTACGACGCCAACGGCAGATTGGTCCAGACCGTGGGTCCCGACCTGTTTGACCCGTCATTGTACAGCGACGGCACCTACAGCGACGCAGCTGCAGGCACCACCTACACATACAACGACAAGGACCAGCTTGTTACCGAGAACAACGACATCGGCGTGGTAACTACCTACACTTATTACCCCACCGGCGAAAAGCATACCGAGTCATTTGCCGACTACGAGTACACATACAATATAGATGGCAATGTGACGGATATTGTCATTCGTCACGGCAGTCACGAGACCCATTATGCCCGGTATCGGTACTCCAACGACGATGTTACTCCCGACACGGATACCACCATCGACCAGAGCAACGACTCCGACGATACTACAGGTCAGAGTATGTCTCCACTCCAGGGGGGCAAGCTGCTGTCCGTTACCTACGGCAACGGCCAGGTTGTTACCTATACATACAGCGGCGGCAACCTGTCCCAGCAATTATTCAGCGCCGGCGACGACGACCCGGCACATTTGCAGTACAAGTATGTCTATTCTACAGACAATGTACTGACCCAAAAACTTGACTTTGTCAACAGGCAGATTTATAATTATACCAGCGATGATGATACCGGCGTTACCACAGTCAATGTCAATGTTATGATTGGCGAGGGCAGTGATGTCAGCAACGGCGACCTTGTGTACTCTTACACCGAGACTGTGACTGACGACGACGATACCACCGACGCAGACGAGAGCGCTGTTGCCGCCACCACCACCGTGGGCTCGTCGGGTGTTACCACCCTGTCCACAGCAGATGGGGATACCATCACCACCGCCAACGGCACATACACCGTAGCATCCACCGACGGCGAGGAGTCATCCTCCACAGTGCTGAGGGACGCTGACGGAAGCACCGTGCTGGCATATACATATAGCTATACCGATGACCAAGTTACTTCTGTTACTGCAACTGCAGACAACTTCAGCAACACCTTTGGTTATCAGTACGATACCCAGGGTAGGATAACAGACTATTCCTTATCCAACGGCATTAGCGACAAATATATCTACGGCAACAAGGGACAGGTTATCCGCAACGACCACCGGGGTATTGAGGACGATACTACATTCACCTTCAGCTACGACAACCGTGGCAATATCCGGCACCAAAAGCAGTATGACTATACCACCGACAGCCTGTCCGGCGAGGCGGTAAACGACGATCTGCAGTTCAGCTACGACTACGACAACGATGTATGGCTGGACGCTGTGGATGTTATGGGCGAGGGTGACGACGCTGTGCCGATAATCTACGACGCCAACGGCAATCAGGTAGAGATTAGCAATGTTCGTTACCATTGGACCAACGGTCGCCAGTTGTCTGCTGTGACATATATTGACGATGACGGCGCAGAGCAGCCCCTGGCGTCATATACCTACGACGACAACGGCATAAGAACCTCAAAGACCTATGGCGACACAACCACATATTATACCAATGTTGACGGCGCCATAACCTCCCAGTACTGTCTGGACGGGGACGGAGCAGTTACCGACCTAATGCAGTTCATTTACGACGGCAGTAACGACCTGCTGGGCTTTACCTACAACAATAATACATATTTTTATGTCAAGAACTTGCAGGGTGATGTAATAGCGGTTATCGACAGCACCGGCACGGAAAAGGCTGTGTACGAGTACGGCGCTTACGGCACGCTGATATATTCCGGCGGCGACCTGGCAGATGTTAACCCCATGCGTTACCGTGGATATTACTACGACAGCGACTTTGGAGGTTACTATCTCCAGTCACGCTATTATGCGCCG
>JAQXWS010000028.1 GCA_029225565.1 Eubacteriales bacterium | reverse complement strand
TTTCGCTCTTTTGCTCATAGATTGCCTCGTTGATTGAATCCTTCCAGCCGCTGTACTTTTTGCAAGCAATATAATACTCTACAGTATCCAGTTCCTTGTCAAGAACGGCATAATTCTCTGCCCTGTCATCGGGCATAAAGGTAAGCTCATCAACCACCACGGCGTCTGCCTTGCCGGTATCCAGCATATCCAATGCGGCGCCAAGGTCTTTTGCAGGGCCAACCGGCTTGATGGCGCCGGCAATTTTTGAGTTAAGCTCAAGGGCTTTGTTTGCCGTATCGCCTACAACAACAACCCTATGTCCGCCGAGATTGGCATAATTCTTTATCTTGCTGTCCTTTGCAGTAACGGTGATGACTCTGTTGGTAATAATGGGCTGAGTAAAGGAATAATCCTCGTTGATTGTGCCATGATTCTTATATACAGCACCCATCAACAGCGAAGCGCTGTATTCCTTGCCGCCGTCAGGATTAACAAATCCGCCGTCCTCCTCAAGATTATAGCCCTCGTCAACCTGCTCGAACACATAGCTCTTTAGGTCGCCCTTGACACTATCGAATATTGCCGCCCACAGGTCCGCAAAAAAGCCTGTTGCCTTGCCCTTATCGTCCACCTCAAGGAAGGTCGCTGCCGACTGTGTGTAGCCGATAATACACACGGTATCGCTGTACTTTGCCTCCTGATTTGATGAGCAGCCGGCAAACATAGCGCCGACCGCGGTTACGACCATCAATATAGATAATACTCTTTTTGCAATCCTCATACACAATCCTCCTAACAGGATATTTACATACCAATTTTATATTAAAACATAACTAAAGTCAAGTAATACTATTGACTTTGGCGAACAGTTGAATTAATCTATAACCTATGGAATACAAAAACATAGCAGAGGCCACCTTTGCGGACAGGCCCAACAGGTTCATAGCACATTGCATTATGGACGGAAATATTCATACCGTCCATGTAAAGAATACCGGCAGATGCAAGGAACTGCTGACCCCCAACGCAACAGTATTTCTTGAGGCCAGCGATAACCCAAACAGGAAAACAAAGTACGACCTAATCGCTGTAAAGAAATTTGACAAGCTAATAAACATGGACTCCCAGGCCCCTAACAAGGCGGCGTACGAGTGGCTGTGCAGCGGCGGGTATATCAAAGCACCTATTCTCGTTAAGCCCGAGGCAAGATATGGGGACTCGCGAATCGACTTTTACATAGAAAGCGAAAAGGAAAAAGCATATATCGAGGTAAAGGGCGTAACCCTTGAGAATCAGGGGACTGCCTGCTTTCCCGATGCGCCCACCCAACGAGGGGTAAAGCACCTGCGCCACCTGATAAAGGCAAAGGAAAACGGATACAAAGCGGCTGTGCTGTTTGTAATCCAAATGAAAGGGTGCACAAAATTCATTCCCAACGACATTACCGACCCGGATTTTGCGGCCACGCTGCGCCTGGCAGAAAAAAGCGGAGTGGATGTGCTGGCAATGGACTGCATAGTCACCCCCGACAGCATGGTGATTGATAAGCCTGTAACAGTTGAATTATAATTGACATATTGCAAAAAAGGATTATAATATACACAAATATAAAAGAGAGGTCAAAGCAATGATAACACTTGACAGGGTGTACAAGGCATCCAATGTGCTCAAGGAAGTAGTAAGAGAAACGGATATGATTGCAGCTCCGAAGCTAAACAGCTCTGCAAATATCTACCTAAAAACCGAAAATTTGCAGGTCACCGGTTCATTTAAGATAAGGGGCTCATACTTCAAAATCAGCCAACTCACCGAGGAGGAACAAAGCAACGGCGTAATTGCCTGCTCCGCCGGTAATCACGCCCAGGGCGTAGCGCTGGCTGCTACAAAAAAAGGAATAAAGTCCATTATTTGTCTGCCTGACGGCGCACCTATAAGCAAGGTTGAGGCTACAAAAAAATACGGTGCGCAGGTATGCCTGGTCAAGGGTGTATATGACGACGCCTACAACAGGGCTCTGCAAATAAGAGACGAAAAGAATATGACCTTTATCCACCCGTTCAACGACCCCGATGTTATCGCCGGTCAGGGCACAATCGGACTGGAGATTATTCGCCAACTGCCGGAGGTTGACGCGGTGGTTGTACCAATCGGTGGAGGCGGACTCATCGGCGGCATAGCCTATACCATCAAGCAACTAAAGCCCACCTGCAAGGTATATGGCGTACAGGCCGCAGGCGCTCCGTCCATGGAGCAGAGCATAAACGACAACACAATCGAGACCCTGGATTATGTCAACACAATTGCCGACGGCATTGCGGTAAAAACCCCGGGAACACTTACATACGATTTGTGCAAAAAATATGTTGACGGCATTGTGACAGTCAGCGATGACGAGATTGCGCTGGCAATACTCACTCTCATCGAGCAGCAAAAGCTCATTGCCGAGGGCGCGGGCGCAGTACCTGTTGCTGCTGTTATGAACGGCAAAATCCCCGATATTGACGGCAAGAATGTGTGCTGTATCGTATCGGGAGGCAATATTGATGTTACCATCCTGTCCCGCGTTATCGAGCGCGGACTGAAGATGGGCGGCAGAACAGCAGATATTGTAATCGCTCTGTCAGACAAACCGGGTCAGCTCAGCGGTGTGAGCCAAATCATAGCCGACCAGGGAGCAAATGTAGTATCCGTTAACTACGACTCCACCGACCTGGATATGAACATAACCGACTGCTATCTGAAAATAGGTGTAGAAACAAGGAATTTTGAACACATTGTATCGGTAAAGAAGGCACTTGCCGACGCCGGATTCAAGGTGTGCGAATAATACAAAAGGAGTTATCACTATGGAATATGTATCAACAAGTAATGCGCCCGGCGCAATCGGACCTTACAGCCAGGCAGTAAAATCAAACGGATTTCTCTTTTCTTCCGGACAAATAGCCATCAATCCTGCCAGCGGTCTGGTAGAGGCAACCACAATCGAGACGCAGACCACCCAGGTGTGCGAAAACCTAAAGGCAGTGTGCGAGGCTGCCGGCACATCAATGGACAAGGTGGTAAAGACAGTTTGCTTTCTTGCAGACATCAACGATTTTGCTAAATTTAACGAAATATACGGAAATTATTTTACATCAAAGCCTGCACGCTCCTGCGTGGCAGTAAAGGACCTGCCAAAGGGCGTACTCTGCGAGGTGGAAATAATCGCAGAACTGTAACGAAATCAGCAACACCCGTCGTGATAATCACGGCGGGTGTATTTTTATTTTATATTCTGTTATATATTTCTGCTACATCCTCTGCCTCCAGCACGGTGGGATTGTTGCCCAGGCGGGAGACATTGACCTTGGCTACGAATTCCGGTATTCTGTGGGCATCAATGCCGGGAATGGCTAAATCAAATTCCTCCTTAACCATTTGTTCAAAGGCAGGTAGTCCGCCCATCATATCCTCAAGCTTAGAAAAAATGTACAGCGTATGCTCCCTGCCCATAGGGTCATTCACTCTATCATTATGCTCCAGCATATATCTCCAAATCTCAATTATGCAACAGGCAACACTGTGTCCGTGGGCGGTACCGCAATTCATAGTAATATTGTAGCACATTGCGTGTGCGGCAGTAGTGCCGGTAATATTGATGGCCTTGCCGCCATAGTACGACGCCATCAGCATACCACGGTTGCCGGATTGGGTGTTTGACATATAGCTATCCTTGTTCTGCACAAACAACTCTATTGCCTTTGTGGCATATTCCCTGCTCTCATCGGTTGCCTTTGCGCTCCAGAAGCTCTCGATGGCATGGCACAAGGCGTCCAGACAAGTACACTTGCGCTGATAGTCGGGAACAGTAAACAACAGCTTTTCATCCAGAATGACATAGTCGGGGATAAAATCATAATTTGCAATACTGAATTTATCCACCTCATTAACATAGAACACTGAGGACTTTGTAGCCTCTGAGCCCGTACCGGCAGTAGTAGGGATAAATAAAGCCTTGATGTCATTATTCTCCATAGGCTGTTCAAGACAGGTGGCAATATCGTTTGTTGTCATAAGCCTAATCATCTTTGCACCGTCCATAGGCGAGCCGCCCCCTGCCGCAATAATAAAATCGCAGCCTTCGCGATTGAACAGCTCTGCGCCGTCAATCATATCCTCGAATCTTGGATTGGGGCGAATGCGGTCAAAAATAACCGGATTGAATTTTTTTATATACTCAAAAGCGTCACTTTTTTGGAAGCTCTTACCACAGCAAAGAAAAGGCTTTTGAACGCCGTAACGCTCAAAAACCTCGTCAATATCTGTGTAATCATTAAGAATCACACTCATAATCTACCTCTTAGTCGGCGTTTGCCAGCCACTCATATTCCGGCACATAAATCCTTGTCTTGTCCCATGGGTCGCCGTCAAGATGGCGAATCAGCCATACATAGTACATCTCGTATCCCGGTGCAGTCACCTGCTGATGGGCATTTCCCCCGCGAATACAAAGACAGGTGCCGTTCTCCGTCTTGTACGGTGTGTCGCCCTCAAATCCTGCGCCAAATCCCTCCGGACGATCAAACTGATAATAATACAGCTCCGGCTGAGGGTGATGATGGGGTGGATATGATGACCAGCGTCCCGGCTGGTTGAACACCTCGCCCATTACCATATTGGAATAGGGCGCATTATCCAAATCGAACATTGTTGATACAATACGATGGCCGGTGCCACCCCACTGACCCTTTCCGAATTCCTGATACAGGCAGTTGTCCGGGTTATAGAATACCGGCTCCCATGTCTTGTCGTTATCTGTAATCTGTACCAAAATCTCTGTGCCGTCCTCCAATGCAGTTACGCCGGCAGGAGTTCCCTTGCAAAAATGCACGGCATAAGGAGTTTTTTGGAACGGATTTTCTCTGCAACAGGTCTCGTTAATTTTTCCGTTATCAATATCGAAATTAACCTTACCCGTCAGCAAAAGCACTGCACATTCATCATTTTCCAAATTACAGGTATATGCCTCGCCCTTGTTCAGTCTGTAAACATAAATGTCCATGAGCATATCGGCATTGACGCCGTTTCGCTCACACAAGGTCTTTACACCGTTTTCGTCAAAATCAGGTCTGAATATCATAACTGCTCTCCTAATCAATTACTGTCAAATTCTTCAAGCTAATGTCCATAATCGGAGCCGAATGTGTCAAAGCACCGCAGGACACAAAGTCAACGCCAATCTCTGCAATCTCCTTTAGCCTTGCCTTGGTAACATTGCCGGAGCACTCGGTCTGTGCTCTGCCGTCAATCATCGCCACCGCTTTGCGCATAGTGTCGTTGTCCATATTGTCCAGCATAATGATGTCCGCACCGGCGTCGATAGCCTCCTGTACCTGCTCCAGGGTCTCGGTCTCTATCTCAATTTTGCGAACAAAGGGAGCATAGGCCCTTGCCATCTTTATTGCATTGGTAACAGAGCCTGCCGCACCGATATGATTATCCTTTAGCAGCACGCCGTCGGACAAGTTGTATCTATGGTTGGTTGCTCCGCCCACTCTGACAGCCTCTTTTTCGAATGGACGCATATTTGGGGTGGTCTTTCTTGTGTCCAAAAGGACTGTATCATAGCCCTCCAGCTGGTCCATATACTCCCTGGTCATAGTGGCGATACCCGACATACGCTGCAAATAATTCAGTCCTGTACGCTCACCGGAAAGAATTGCTTTTACATCTCCGTAGATAACTCCTAAAAGGTCACCTTTCTTAACTCTGTCTCCGTCGTTGAAGTTACGCTCAAAGCGAGATCTGCTGTCCAACAGCCGGAATGTGCGCTCAAATACATCAAGACCGCAAATTATTCCGTCCTGCTTGCAGATAAGGTCCGCCCTACCCTGCTTGTTCTGTGGCATAACAGCGTTTGTGGATACATCCTCGGAGGTGATGTCCTCCCTTAGTGTGTTGAGAATATAATCATCAACATTAATCTTCATTGTCACACCATTTAGCATAAAAATCCATATCCTTTCGCTTTATTTCTTCCATAATTATCTTCTTGAATTTCTTGAGTACTTCCTCCTTGCCGGGATAGCTGTCCAGGTCAACCGGCGGAATGCTGTCATCCTTTTTGCTGTTATCCTCGGCAATAATTTGTGCGGCACGCTTTGCAAACACCAGGCTCTCCAACAAGGAATTGGACGCCAGTCTGTTTTTGCCATGGACTCCGTTGCAAGCCGTCTCGCCTACGGCATACAGATACTTCATACTGGTAACGCCGTTAATGTCCGTCTTGACGCCGCCCATCAGGTAATGCTGGGCAGGAGTAACAGGAACCATATCCTTGGTAATATCATACCCTTGCTCCATACAAGCGTCGAATATGTTCGGAAAGCGCTCCTTTGCCTGCTGGGTTGTCATAGTGGGCAGGGTAAGATACACATGGTCCGTACCGTACTTCTTCATCTCGGCGACAATTGCCTCGGTAACCACATCCCTGGGCTGCAGCTCGTCGGTAAAGCGCTTGCCCTCCTCGTTAAGAAGAATAGCGCCCTCGCCCCTAACGCTCTCGCTGATGAGGAAGCGTCTGCCTTTCTTTTTGCTGTACAGGGTAGTAGGATGAATCTGGATATAATTGATATTCTCCAGCTCAATTCCGTGCATAAGGCTGAGAGCAAACGAGTCCCCCGTGATGTGTGGGTAGTTGGTGGAATTAACGAACAGACCTCCGATACCCCCTGTAGCCAGGATTACATTGCGAGCCAGGATTGCCCCCTTTTCGCCATACTCGTCCTCGCACACAATGCCGTAGCAGGTATTGTCCTTCTCGATAATATCAATCATTGTGGTACGAGTAACGAAAGTGATGTTCTCCCTCTTTTTTGCCATGGAAAGCAGGGTGTCGGTAATCTCCTTGCCGGTCTCGTCCTTGTGATGCAAAATTCTGTTGCGGCGGTGAGCGCCCTCACGAGTGTAGTCATATTGGCCGCTGCCGTCGGTATCAAAGTCAACGCCAAGGTCAATCAATGTGTTGATAACCTCGGACGATGCCTTAATCATAACCTCCACAGCCTCCGGGTTGTTCTCGTAATGGCCCGCTTTCATTGTGTCCTCAAAATAGCACTGAAAATCATCAATACTCTTGAGCACGCAGACGCCGCCCTGAGCCAAATATGAATCACACTCGTCCAATCTCTCTTTTGTGATAACCAAAACATTTTGGTCGCTTGGCAGACACAGTGCCGCAAACACGCCGGCTACACCCGAGCCGACAATCACCGTATCCGTTTTTATAAACTCTTGTTTTTTCATAATCTCTTTTCGCCAAATCACGCAATGTGTATTTGTATGTCAAATTTTGACTATACTTATTTTACTATATTATTTTTCTACCCCAAAGTCAAGAGTAAATACGGTTATATTAACCATAATACCGCATAAACAAATAATACGGCAGTTACAAATACCGTCACAAAGATTTTTGGCTAAAAAAACTGCAAAAAATCCGTGTACAATATGCCCAAAAAATGCCGGGATTCGCAGTTAATATTTTCTGCTTAAAACCGAAAATTCGGTAAATAATATATTGACTTTTTTGTAATAATATGTTACTTTTTTGTTACCTACAAAAACAACAATATTTTGTTGTTTTTGTGTATTTTTAGGCAATTATACAACATATCGTGTAGCAACAGCGGACAAGTCGCATATTTGGTAATGCAAAGAGTTACAAATTGGATAAAATACCTGCTGTTTTCTTTATTTTACTACTATTATTTGTTATAATGCTTACTGTGTATTGCCACACATAAGAATGACTTACTAACTAATACTATTTATATAAAACCCAATTTATCAGGGGGCATAATTTTGGAAAACTTTGTTATCAAAGGAAAGCACGAGCTTTTCGGAGAAGTGAATATCAGCGGTGCAAAAAATGCCGCAGTTGCCATCATTCCCGCCGCATTGCTGGCGAATGATAAGGTACGCATAGAGAACATACCTCAAATCAGTGATGTTCAGCTGATTATCGAGATTTTGGACAGTATGGGTGCCGGCATAAAGCTAATCAATCGCAACACCATCGAGATTGACTCATCCAACATCAACTACCAGCCCGTACCCTACGAGCTGGCGTCCCACTTCAGAGCCAGCTACTATCTTATCGGTACCATGCTGGGCCGCTTCAAAAAAGCCGAGGTAGCAATGCCGGGCGGATGCAATTTCGGTGTTAGGCCCATCGACCAGCACATAAAGGGCTTTGAGCTGCTTGGAGCCGACATTGACATTGTGGACGGTATGGTATGCGCCAATGCCGACAAGCTGGTGGGAGCGTCAATATATATGGACAATGTATCGGTGGGCGCCACCATCAATGTAATGCTGGCAGCCGTGCTGGCAAGAGGACTCACTGTTATAGAGAATGCAGCCAAGGAGCCCCACATTGTAGATTTGGCAAACTTCCTTAACTCAATGGGCGCAGATGTAAGAGGCGCGGGCACCGATGTAATCAAAATACGCGGTGTGGAGACCATGCACGGATGCACATACTCCATCATACCCGACCAAATTGAGGCAGGCACATATATGGTGGCTGCTGCTGCCTGCGGCGGCGATGTCCTTATCAAAAATGTAATACCAAAGCACCTTGAATCCATTAGCGCAAAGTTGGAGGAAGCAGGTGCCGAAATTATAGAATACGACGATGCGGTCAGGGTTACCCGATTCAAGGAGCTTAACAAGTGCAATGTCAAGACAATGCCGCATCCGGGCTTCCCTACCGATATGCAGCCGCAGATGGCTGTACTGCTGTCTATAGCAAAGGGTACCAGTATCCTGAACGAAAGCGTATGGGACAACCGATTCCAGTATGTAGGACAGCTCCTGCGTATGGGAGCCAATATTCAGGTTGACGGCAAGGTTGCCGTTATCGAAGGTGTTGAGTCCCTTGCCGGTGTCACCGTAAAAGCCACCGACCTGCGCGCCGGCGCGGCAATGATTATTGCCGGTATGGTGGCCGAGGGAGTCACCACAGTAGAGAACATCCAGTATATCGACAGGGGCTACGAGGATGTTGTGGCAAAATTTTCTGCCCTGGGCGCAGATATCAGGCGCGTAGAGGTCAAGGATGACGCAAAGGCTGTCCCCACAGCAGGCTAAAAAAGTAATCCTCGTTCTTGTGAACGAGGATTTTTGTTGTAAAGAGGTATAGAATGTCAAAGGTATGCCAGCTGTTTTCAGGCAGCAAAGGAAACTCAATATACATAGCCTCGTCCTCAGGCAAATTCCTGGTGGATGCAGGGGTCAGCGCAAAGCGGCTGGACGGAGCATTGGAGTCTATCGGTGTGGACCCAAAGGAACTGGACGCCATACTGATAACTCACGAGCACAGCGACCATGTATGTGGTCTGAAGGTGTTTGCAGCCAGGCATAGCATACCTGTTTTTGCACACCCGCAGGTGCTGGACAGTATGCGTTATAACGGCATAATAACAGAAAAAATGCAAGCAAATGCAATTACCGGAGCAGTACGAATCGGCGGTGCTGAGATAATCCCATTTGAGCAAAGTCACGACAGCGTGGCTTGTCTGGGTTACCGGCTGAATATGAGCGATTCCCGCTGCATATCTGTATGCACCGACACAGGATATGTAACTGAGCAGGCAAAGGACGCTATCACCGGCAGCGACCTGGTGTTCCTCGAATCCAATCACGAAACCACAATGCTGCAAAACGGTCCGTATCCCTACCAACTGAAAAAAAGGATATTGTCCCCAAAAGGACATCTGTCCAATTTTGCTGCGGCAGAATTTGCCGCCTATTTGGTACAAAACGGCACAACCAGAATCGTACTGTCCCACCTGAGTCAGGAAAACAACACGCCGGATGTTGCCTACCAAACAACCCTGTCGTCATTGCTGTCCTGCGGACTAAAGGAGAACTTCGACTTCAGGCTGTCGGTATCGGCGCCGGTTAACACAGAAAGGCCAATAGTATTATGATAAAAACAAATATCATAGCCGTCGGTAAACTAAAGGAAGAGTATCTGCGTGATGCCTGTGACGAATACACAAAACGGCTGGTCCCATTCACAAAAACCGTTATTACGGAAATTGCCGAGGAGCGATGCGGTGACAATCCCTCCGCCGCCGAAATAAACAATGTGCTGACAAAAGAAGGCGAAAGGATTGTGTCAAAGATACCTAAAGGCTCCTATGTAATACCTATGTGCATCGAAGGTACCCAGCTGAGCAGCCCCGAATTCTCCAAGCATATAGAGAATGTTGCGGTAAAAGGCTTTAGCGAAATCACATTCGTAATAGGAGGCTCCTTCGGCCTCAGTGAAAAAGTAAAAGCCCTTGGCAACTGCAAGCTTTCCTTTGGCAAATTAACATTACCTCACCAGCTGATGCGAGTGGTTCTGCTGGAGCAAATATACAGAGCGTTCACCATATCGGCAGGTACAAAATACCATAAATAAGCAAAGCACTCATTAAATAAGCAAAGCACTCATTCTGCGGAATGAGTGCTTTATTTGTTAACTGGTTTTGTTTTTGATTGTGGTAGCGTTCAAATACTGAGTTCCCGGCTGTGGGTTTTTGCCGGTCTTGGCGGCAACAAGCTCGTCACAAGTAACCAACTGATAGCCCCGCTTTATCAAATCCGGTACCATCTTTTTTACAGCCTCGGCAGTAGTAGGATAAATCTCGTGCATCAGAATAATATCTCCGTCGCTGACGTTATCCATAACAGCATTGTATATATGGTCCACATCCCTATACTTCCAGTCCTGGGTATCCAGACTCCAGTAGTACAACGGCATATTCTCGTTTTTGCACTCTGTTCGCATAAGACTTGTGGTATTTCCGCCTGTGGAACGAAAGGCTGTCGGATACTGACCGCAAGCCTGGTAGATAACCTCACTTGCCTTGCTGATGTCCTCTGCCGTAACATTGGAGCCGTAGCTTCCGTGATTGTAGGTGTGATTACCGATTTGGCAACCCAGCTTTATCTTGCGCTTAAGGTTGTTCGGGTGGTCCTTTGCATTGACACCAACCATAAAGAATGTAGCCTTAGCGTTATACTTTTTCAGTACATCAACAATATCGTCGCTGGCTGAGTTATAGCCGGGACCGTCATCAAAGGTAAGGGCAATCATCGGCTTTGACTTGTCAATATTTGACGGCATTTTTATTCTCTCGGCAATCTTTACCTGGGACACCTTGCTCCAGGGGCCGTACAATCTGTCTGCATCCTGCATAAGATACGCTCTGGCTCTGATGCTGTAGGTTGACTTTGCCTTAAGCTTCTTTATGCTTTTTTTGCTGTTTTTTGCTGCAACATCCACAGTTTTTGCCGAGCCGAAATCATCGCCTGCAACATACTGCAGCTGGTAGCCTGCAGCTCTGTCGTTTTTGTTCCATTTGAGGGACATAACACCTGCATCGGGACTGGAGGCAGTCAATTCCATCTGCGCAGGCAGGGTGCAAAGATTGACTGTTGCTTTTGTCTCGCTCTCCACATTGCCCTTTTTCTTGCTCTTGTAGGCAGATACGCACATATCATACTGTGTTGCCTGCTCCAAATTCTTTAGCTCAACAGTGGTGTTTGACTTGCCCTGAACTGTATCCATAAGCTTGTACTCAGAGCTTTCAACACTCTTTGCGTAAATCATATATCCGTCAGCAGATGAAACCTTGGACCAGGATAGAGTTGCACCTGTAGAATTAACGCTGTCAACCTTTGCGCTCTTGACATCGGCAACGCTGTTGGATTGTACAGCGCCCAATGCAATCATGGCCGAAATAATCACAACAACCACTGCCGCAAGTCCAAATGCTCTTATTTTTAGTCCTTTCATACACTCACCTCTTGTCTATAGATAGTAGAATCATTATAGTGCGTATCCGCAACAATTTCAACCATTATTTTGTTAAATTTTCTACAATTTTTAATCCTCTGTTTTTTGTCCATAAAGTATCCTTTTTTCACTAGTTCAGTATATGTTAAATTTTTGTCAATAATAGTAATTTTTCTTATTGATTTTTGACTAACAGTATGTTAATATCTATGAGGTGTGAAATATACCTATTTATATATAGTTGCACAAATGTAAAGAAAGAGGTTGAAGAAATGGGAACATTGGTAATGTTTTTGGTGGGCTTTCCGTTTATCAGCGCGTTGCTTCTGACACTAATCAGAAACAACTCCGCCAGGAAGGTCATCACCTACGCGTCATCCACTCTTATTATCCTGGTGGCCCTGACATTTGCAGTGTCCTTCTACACATTGGGAGGCGTGCCTTTGACAGTGGAGGAAGGCGGTAGATTGGGCGGACACCTAATCACCGAGCTTGTTGACTGGGGTATGATTGGCGGAGAGTGCTTTCTTGTAGCACTTATCACAATCCTGGGTATTAAGTACAAAAAGTGGTATGTGATACTGCTTTCTGTGGCACAAACGGGATTGGAATTTTGGTATGAATTCACCGGCAAAAAACCTGAATTCGCTATCAGAAATCTGTACATAGACCAAATGACGGTTATCATGGTACTCATCATAGCTATTGTTGGTACGCTGATAACAGTTTATGCATGTGGATATATGGATGATTACCACAATCATCACACAGATGTTAAGGACAGGCGTCCGTTCTTCTTTGCAATAATGTATGTGTTCATTGGCGCAATGTTCGGCCTGGTAATGTCCAACAACCTTATGTGGCTGTACTTCTTCTGGGAAGTTACCAGCGTATGCTCCTTCCTGCTTATCGGCTACACCCGTACAGAAGAGGCTGTCCACAACAGCTTCAGAGCTCTGTGGATGAATCTGCTGGGCGGCTTGGGTATGGCAGGAGGCATTGTGCTGTTGGGTATCAAGCACGACATCTCCGACATACAGGGTCTTGTGGCGAACGGCGGCGAGCTGGGCGGCGCAGTAGTGATTCCTGTTATGCTTTTGGCGTTCGGCGCTCTCACAAAGAGTGCACAGCTGCCATTCTCCAAATGGCTACTGGGTGCAATGGTTGCTCCTACACCGTCATCGGCGCTGCTGCATAGCGCTACTATGGTAAAGGCAGGAGTTTATCTTTTGGTCAGATTGTCCCCTGTTATGGAGGACCAGCTGTCAGGATTTATGGTAGCATTGGTCGGCGGCCTTACATTCCTTGCAATGTCGATGCTGGCAATTACCGTATCCGACGGTAAGACCGTGCTTGCATACTCAACCCTGTCCAACCTGGGTCTTATCACCGCTTGCGCCGGTATAGGCACACAGGAGACCGTATGGGCTGCTATTATGCTCATTATATTCCACGCTGTCAGCAAGGCGCTGTTGTTCCAGACCGTAGGTGCCATCGAGCACCAGACAGGCTCCCGTGATATAGAGACAATGCACGGCCTTGTTAGGCGTTATCCGTACCTCACCTGGACGCTGGTAATCGGTATTGCAGGTATGTTCCTGGCTCCGTTCGGTATGCTGGTATCAAAGTGGGCGGCCCTAAAGGCTTTTGTTGACACAGGTCTTCACAGCGACAATATAATATTCACTTTGGTATCCACAGTACTGGTGCTTTGTATCTGCTTCGGCTCTGCTACTACACTGTTCTACTGGTCAAAGTGGCTGGCAACAGCACTGGCAAGCAACCCTGCCGACAAACGCCATAAGAATACTATTACCGCCAACCAATGGGTATCCCTGTTCACTCACGGCGGACTGATGATACTGATTTGCTTTACCTTTACCGCAATATCAAAATATGTTGTTCTGCCATATATCAACGGTGTGTACGGCATCATCTCCGAGGTGCTGAGCCAGGAGAATATCGTACTGTCGGTAATTATGATTGTGCTGATATTCCTGATACCGATTCTCACCTACACACTTATTGCAAGGAACAGACCGTTCCCCAAGGCAGAGCGTTATTTCAACGGTGCCGGCACCGAGGACCAGGTAGGCTTTATTGATTCCTTCGGCAACGAAAAGAAGGAATTTCTTACCAACTGGTACATGGAGGATATATTTGATTATCGTCTGATGTACAGGCCATCCTGTGCTGTATCCATCGGTATTATGTTGGCATTTGTTATCACCGGTGTTGTTTCGGGAGGTGGATTCTAATGGTACAATCTATTATCAGCGCAATTGCTTACATTATTCTTGCTCCCTTTGCAGGAGCATTGCTTGCAGGCCTTGACAGAAAAATCTGTGCTCGTATGCAGGGTCGTCAGGGTCCGCCGATTATGCAGCCCCTGTACGATGTGGCAAAGCTACTTAAGAAGCAAACCAAGGTTATCAACAGAGTACAAATTCTGTACCTGATGACATTTCTGTTTTTTGTCATTATGACAGGCGTACTGTTCTTTGCAGGATATGATATTCTGCTGGTACTATTTACACTTACCACGGCTAATATGTTCCTGGTAATCGCGGCCAGCAGCGGTCACTCACCGTACTCATTTATGGGCGCCAGCAGAGAGCTGGTACAGATGCTGGCATACGAGCCGATGGTATTGATTACCGCAGTAGGTCTCTATATTGTTACCGGCAGCTTTAGAATTTCCGAAATAGTAACGGCAAGCAATCTGCCGCCGGTTATCTATCTTCCGGGTGTATTTTTGGGCTTCCTGTATATTATGACAATTAAGCTAAGAAAGCACCCCTTCGACCTGTCCACAAGCCACCATGCTCACCAAGAGATGGTAAAAGGTATTACCACCGAGTTCAGCGGCCAGATGTTTGCTATTGTTGAAGTATCGCACTGGTACGAGAACATTTTTCTCCTCGGCTTGCTGGCGCTGTTCTTCCTAAACGGCAATGCGTGGAGCGTTGCTCTGGCTGTTGTGGGACTTGTTGTATGTTATTTCCTTGAAATTCTTATTGACAATACCAATGCCAGAGTAAAATGGCAGACAATGCTAAAGAACACATGGATTGTGACAGCTGTGCTGGGCGCAATCAATATTATCGTTGTTGAGATTATTAAGTAAGGGGGGAAGTATATAATGGCTGATGTAACAAAATCCCCATGGATTATGCATTACGACGGCAGCTCCTGTAACGGTTGTGATATAGAGGTGCTTGCTTGCCTGACACCGCTGTACGATGTTGAGCGTTTTGGAGTAATTAACACAGGCAATCCAAAGCATGCCGATATTCTTTTGATTACAGGCTCTGTTAACACACAAAACGAAAGTGTAGTAAAGCAAATATATGCCCAGATGAACGAGCCGAAGGTTGTGTGCGCAATAGGAATCTGCGCCTGCAACGGCGGTGTATTCAAGGACTGCTACAATGTGCTGGGCGGAGTTGACAAGGCAATCCCAGTTGACATATATGTACCGGGCTGCGCAGCCAGACCGCAGGCAATCATTGACGGCGTAGTAAAATCCCTTGCTCTGCTGAAAGAAAAGAGCAAAAAATTTGACGCAAACAAAAAAGCGATAAGGGAGGCTGACAAGGTTGAATAAGTATAACGACTTTCCCATCACTCTTGTAACCAAGGACCGTTTGTACGAAATTATGCAGGAAAAGTACGAGAACGGCTACCGTATGACACAAATCTGCGCCACAGCATTTGAGGGTTACAACGAAGTTATCTATTCTGTAAACAAGGAATACGATATGGAAAACTATAAGATTGAATTGCCTATTGATGAGGAAATAAAATCTTTTTCCGATATTTTTCCTGCGGCAACCCTGTACGAAAACGAAATTAAGGAGCTGTGGGGAGTAAAGGTTGTTGGTATGGCAATCGATTACAACAACAAATTTTATCGAATCCAAAAGGACACTCCTTTCAAAAAGCAAATCACGGTAGTAAACAAGGAGGACGCGGCAAATGAGTAAGCAATCAATCGTACCATTCGGTCCTCAACACCCGGTACTGCCCGAACCAATCCACATCGACCTTGTACTGGAGGACGAAAAGGTTGTGGAGGCAATACCCTCAGTAGGATTCGTACACAGAGGACTTGAGGAACTGGCAGAAAAACGCGACTTCAACGACTACCTGTATGTTGTAGAAAGGACTTGCGGCATCTGCTCCTTCGGTCACGGCCTCGGCTATGTTGAGGCGCTGGAGGCCGTTATGAGCCAGGAGGTACCCGACAGAGCAAAGTATCTGCGTACATTTTGGTTTGAGATGAGCCGTATCCACAGCCATCTGCTATGGCTTGGACTCTTGGCAGACGCCTTTGGATTTGACGCGCTGTTTATGCAGGCCTGGAGAATGAGAGAAAAAGTTCTGGATATGTTTGAGGAATCCACAGGTGGACGCGTTATCTTTTCTGTCAACACCATCGGCGGTGTAAGAAAAGATATGGATTCTGCTATGATAAAGAGCTTTGTTGACATTTTTGACGGAATGGAAAAGGAGCTCAAGCGTATGACGGATGTATTCCTTAACGACTACACCGTACAAACCCGACTCAAAGGCGTAGGCATCCTGACAAAGGAGGACGCTCACCGTCTGAGTGCAGCCGGGGCTATGGCAAGAGCCAGCGGAATAGAAATCGATATGCGAAAAACCGGTTACGAGGCTTACGGCAATATTGAGTTTGATATTATCACATCAAACGACTGCGACGGCTATGCCCGTTGTGCGGTAAGAATCGGCGAATTGTTCCAATCCATCAACATTATCCGCCAAGTAGCTCAGTTGATTCCCGACGGTCCTATTGCCGCACCAAAGGTTAAGGGTATGCCAAACGGCGAGGCGTTCGTTCGTATTGAGCAGCCCCGCGGAGAGGCCCTCTACTACGCCAAGGCCAACGGAACAAAATTCCTTGAGCGCTTTAGAATCCGCACTCCCACATTCACCAATATTCAGTCGCTTATTCATATTTTGCCCGGCTCCGATATGGCAGATGTGCCGATGCAGATACTGACTATCGACCCCTGCATCAGCTGTACAGAAAGATAAGGGAGGTACCTGTTATGAAATTAATGGATTTTACCGGATTTGCTCTCAAAAATCTGTTCTCAAAGCCGGCAACAAAGAATTACCCTGCAGAGCCCGCCGTTTATCCGGAGCGCAGCAGAGGTCATATCGAAATAGATATTGACGATTGCATTATGTGCGGTATGTGTATGCGCAAATGCCCATCAGGTGCCATCACCGTGGACCGCAACAAAAAGGAGTGGTCTATTCAGCGTATGGGATGCGTGCAATGCTCCTACTGTGTGGATGTCTGCCCGAAGAAGTGCCTGACCGTCAAGCCGGGCTACACAGACCCCTCGGCAGAAATGACTGTTGACACTTATGCTCAGCCTATACCGGAGACACCTGCCGGCAAGGTAACAAACGATATGACAAAGTGCATACTCTGTGGACTTTGCGCCCGCAAGTGCCCGCAGGAATGTATCACCGTTGACAGAACCGGTGCAAAGACCTGGTCCATCGATCGTGACAAATGCGTGCAGTGTGGCGCTTGTGTGGACGCGTGCCTCAAGTTTAAGGCGCTGTCCATGGTTGAGGACGACGGCGAAAAAGGTGTTGTAACACTACAAAAGGAAGCGTAAAATTACGACAAAAAAATATACCCTCGGCGGTATTGTACAGGGCATTGGATTTCGCCCCGCTGCTCTCAGGCTGGCACTACAGCTTGGTATCAAAGGCGAAGTAAAAAATTCAGGCGGTAATGTAACAATTATCGCACAAGGTGAGGATGAGGCGTTGAATGATTATTTTCAACGCCTATCTGCACTTTTCGACATAAAGAATTGTAAAGAAGAAATAATCCCCTGTGAGGAATATTCATCATTCGGCATAACTCACAGCATCGGCGACGGAGAAGTACCCTTTGTCACTCCCGACATCGCCACCTGCCCCCAATGCGAGGCAGAATTAAAAAATCCGGGCAATCCCAGATACCTCCACCCCTTTATCAGTTGTGTGAACTGCGGTCCGAGATATACCATCATTGATTGCCTGCCGTATGACAGAGAAAATACCACAATGGGCATTTTTGACCTATGCCCGGATTGTGAATCAGAATATACAAACCCACAGGACAGGCGCTGCCATGCCCAAACGATTGCCTGCAATCACTGCGGACCGACCACCGACATCACTATTGACGACGCTATAAATGTGCTGAAAAGCAACGGCATATTGGCAATAAAGGATATTGGCGGATACCACCTGGCATGCAAATGCCGGGACGATATTGCCCTGGCGCTACGAAAAATAAAAGGCAGAGAAAAAAAGCCCTTTGCCGTAATGTTTGCAAGCATTGAGCAAATCAAAGAATACTGTGTAGTGACAGAATCGGAGGAAAACCTGCTCACCTCCCCTGCCAGACCAATCGTCCTGCTGAAAAAGAAAAAAGACTTGCCGTACCAAGTGTGCGGCGACAGCGACTGCATAGGCGCATTTTTGCCATGCAATCCAATCCAGATTATGATACTGGACAGAGTATCACCCCTGATAATGACCAGCGCCAACATCAGCGGCGAGCCTATAATAACCGACGACGAGGAAATAAAAAAGTTCGGTGTACCCATACTGTCCCATAACAGAAAAATACTGACGCCCCTGGACGACAGCGTGGTGCAGGTCAACAATGGCAAAGTGCAGTTCATTCGGCGTGCCAGAGGATATGTGCCGCTGGCAATAAAAATAGATACCGCGGTCCGTGAGGATACATTATGTATGGGCGGCGACCTAAAAAGCGCCTTTGCGCTGGTGCATAAGGACTATGTATATCCCAGCCAATACTTTGGCGACCTGGAGGATGTGGCATACCAAGACGCATATAAGGAATGCATACAACGCATGTGCCTCCTACATTCCGTAAAGCCACAGCGAATAGTATGTGACAAGCATCCGGGTTACCACTCATCCGGAATATACAAAGCTGACAAAACGGTACAGCACCACCTTGCCCACGCATACAGCGTAGTGGCAGAGCATGGACTCAAGGGCGATGTGCTGAGCTTTGTATTCGACGGTACCGGATACGGCGACGACGGTGCTATATGGGGCGGCGAAGTATTTTTTAACAAAGAGAGGGTCAGACACCTGGAATACACCATGATGCCCGCCTCCGACGAAATATCAAAAGACGCACAGCTGGCGCTGGAGTGCTACTTGGGTACCAATCCCATAGTAAATCAGGCAGTAAAGCATAATATCAATGTTGTACCATACTCCGGTATGGGAAGATTGTTTGACGCAGTATGCGCTATGCTGTCAATCAAAAACTACAACAGCTACGAGGGCGAATGTGCCATGGCTCTGGAGAGCACAGCCGGACGGGCGGCAAAGCCATATCCTATCTCGCCCTGCTGGAATCCCGGAGAAATACTGGAGCAAATAAAAAATGCAAATGCTCCTGTTGAAGAGATTGCACTGGGCTTTCATCATATGCTGGCAGAATTAATACTCAACACAGCCCGGCAATATAACACAAAACAAATTGTGCTCAGCGGTGGTTGCTTTGTAAACAGAATACTGATGACCACTGCTGCCAAATTACTGACCGACAACGGATACAATGTATATACAAACGAAAAGGTATCCTGCGGAGATAACGGAATCTCCCTGGGACAGGCATACCTTGCTGCAAAGGAGGCATAGCCATGTGCGTAGCCGCACCGGGAAAAATAATCAATATCGACGGCAACACAGCCACTATTGACTACAACGGCAACATCACCCATGCCAATCTGGGCATAGTAGATGCAAAGGTCGGCGACCATGTGCTGGTACACGCCGGACTGGTAATCCAGGTGTTGCCGGAGGACGAGGCCGAATATATGTCGCAGTTGTTCAAGGATTTAGAGGGACTGGGTGCATAATGGATATAAATAATGTAATAGAGTACCTAAAAGGGTATGACGGGCCTGACATTACGCTGATGGAGGTTTGCGGCACACATACCGCATCCATTGCAGAAAATGCAATCCCCTCCCTGCTCAGCCCAAAAATTCATCTGGTAACCGGACCCGGCTGTCCGGTATGCGTTACCGTGTCCCAATACATAGACACCCTGTGCCGACTGGCGCTGGAGGGCAATACGATAGTGACCTTCGGCGACCTAATCAGAGTCCCCGGCTCAACCAAAGCGCTCAAGGATATAAAAAGCGAAGGCGCAGATATTCGTATGGTGTACTCCCCCATGGACACTATTGAGCTGGCAAAAGCAGAGCCTAAAAAAAGCTTTGTATTTGCAGCAGTGGGCTTTGAGACCACCACGCCTATTTACGCAATCCTGCTGGACGAAATAATAAAGCAGGACATCACCAACATAAAGCTCCTTACAGCACTCAAAACAATGCCAAATGTAATCGACGCATTATGTCGCAGGGACAATGCCGTGGATGGATTTTTGGCACCGGGTCATGTGGCAGTAATTACAGGCAGTGACGCCTTTGACAATTTGGCAAAAAAATACGAACTACCGTTCGTTGTAAGCGGATTCGAGGCTGAAGAAATACTGGCGTCAATATATGCCTTGGTTCGCCTGAGGAACAAGGGCGTGGTTATGAACCTGTACAAATCCGTGGTGCACGACAGCAAAAACGAAAAAGCTGCCGACTTGGTTAACAAATACTTTATGCCATACGATGCGGCATGGCGAGGACTGGGAATCATCGACGATTCAGGCATAGTGCTAAGACCGGAATACGCCCGATATGATGCCGGCAGCAAAGATATTATACAGGACTATTCATACAGCAAGGGGTGTATGTGCGGCGATGTTATCTCCGGGCTCAAATCCCCTTGTGACTGCAAGCTGTTCGGTACAGCCTGCACTCCGGAAAACCCCAAAGGTGCGTGTATGGTGTCCGGTGAGGGTTGCTGCTTCAACTATTATTCCAACAGAGGTTAATTATGAAAATCACATTATCCCACGGCAGCGGCGGCAAAGCCACCGCACAACTGATAGACTCAATATTTGCCACCGCCTTTAGCAATCCCGTACTCAATATGATGGAGGATAGCGCCGTAGTTGATGGCAACAGCAAAATCGCCGTCACCACAGACAGCTTTGTTGTGACGCCGCTGATATTCAAGGGAGGCGACATCGGCAGACTGGCAGTATGCGGCACAGTCAACGACCTGCTTATGCGTGGTGCAACGCCAAAATACATTACCTCCGCCTTTATAATTGAGGAGGGCGCCGACACCGACACCCTAAAGCAAATTGCCCGTTCCATGGCAGATACGGCTGCCGAAGCGGGAGTTACCGTTGTTGCCGGCGATACCAAGGTAATCAACGGAAACGGCGGTATATATATCAACACCGCAGGAGTAGGATTTGTAAAGGACAGCACCGACATCACATCCAAAAATATAAGGCAGGGAGATGCGGTAATTGTCAGCGGAACAATGGGCGACCATCACGCCACCATACTGGCCGCAAGAATGGGAATCGATAATAATATAAAATCCGACAATGCTCCTCTGTGCCAAATGGTGCGCCGACTGCTGAAGCAGGGTGTGGAAGTGCATTGTATGAGGGATGTCACAAGAGGCGGTCTGGGCACGGTACTGAACGAGCTTGCCCAAGCCTCTAAGGTGGAAATCAATATCGAAGAACAGCTGATTCCGGTCAGTGATGAAGTCAAGGCATTTTCAAAAATACTGGGACTCAACATCATGCACATGGGCAACGAGGGAAAAATGGTACTGTTTGTTCCCGACGCTCAGGCACAGCAGACAGTAGAAATAATCAGGCAGTGCAAATACGGCGAAAACGCCCAGCAAATAGGCACGGTAGCCTATGGCAATGTGGGTGTAAATATGATAACTCCCCTGGGTGGAAAAAGGCGGGTTAATGTCCTGACGGGAGAGGGCTTGCCAAGAATTTGCTGACAGTAAAAAGCGTTCATTATTTGGACGCTTTTTTGTTTTTGTAAAAACAAATTTTTACAATATTCAAAAAGTGTTGCAAAAAATCAGATATTATGTTATGGTAAAAAAAAGAACAAAAAGAGGTTTACCAATGGCAAATAAAACAAAAAAGGCAATCGTAGATTCATACCTGGACTTGATTAACGACGATAATTACGAAAAGGTATCGGTTACCGATTTGGTAGAAAAATGCAGCATCAGCAGACAAACATTTTACTACCATTTTGACGGAATGGAAGAGATGATTGCTTGGGCTTTTTTCCAAAAAACCAGGGAGGCCTGCGACGCCATTACCGACAGTAGAACACTGCTGGAAACCGATGAATGTAATATTCAGACAATGAACCGATACGCAAATATCATAAAAAAGGCTTCCAAGGCAGAGGAAATGATGTTTTTGTACACAACCATCCAAAAGTGTGCCAGCATATTTCTCAGCGAATACTTAAGAAAAAAAGCAAAGTTCAATCATGTAGAAAACTTTGATTACCTGATGGACACATGGGCGTATGCCGTGGCTGCCCGTATTATGGAAGAGGCTCGCAAGGACAAGCCTGATTTTGCCGCGATTATAGAAAAGAATTACAAAAAAATCATTGACGCTTTTTTGTCAATAAAATAGTAATGACTGCTGTACGATACCGTACGGCAGTTTTTTGTTACAAAAAATATTCCAATTCTCTGCCAAATGGTATATAATGCAAAATATAGGCGGTGAAATAATGACACAAAAAGAATTGCTGCAATTACTTAACGATATAAAATCAGGAACCGTTGACCCTGATGACGCAATAAAAAGAATTAAACTCGCTCCCTATGACGAACTGGGATATGCCACGGTGGATACATCACGCTCCCTCAGGCAGGGCGTGGCAGAGGTCATATACGGCCAAGGCAAAACAAAAGAACAAATCAAAGGGATAGTCAATTCTCTGCTGGCTAACGGCGAAGCTACCGTACTAATCACTCGCATTGACAAGGAAAAGGCAGATTATCTGGCAAAGGATATTCCCTGCCGATACCATGAGGACGCCGAACTGTGTATTGTAGGAAAAGAGGCGCCCATCACCGGCAAGGGCAAAATAGTTGTGTGCTGTGCCGGTACCAGCGACCTGTACTGTGCAAAGGAGGCTGCGTTGACAGCCAGAGCCTTTGGCAATGAGGTGGAATGTATATTCGATGTAGGCGTGGCAGGCATACACCGACTGCTTGACAAGGCGGATATACTGACCGACGCCAAGGTAGTTATAGCAGTAGCAGGTATGGAGGGTGCGCTGGCCAGTGTGGTAGGCGGTATTGTCAGCTGCCCGGTAATAGCGGTGCCTACCAGCGTCGGCTACGGCACAAGCTTTGGCGGAGTGACGGCGCTGCTTGCAATGCTGAATTCCTGCGCCAGTAATGTGAGTGTGGTAAACATAGACAACGGGTTCGGTGCCGGTTACATTGCCAGCATAATTAATCATCAGGAATAGGAAAACTACAATGAAAACACTATATATAGAATGTAATATGGGTGTGTCCGGCGATATGGTGGTTGGGGCACTTTTGGATTTATTGGATGACAGCCAAAGGCAGGATGCCGTCGCCGTCATTAAGTCACTGGCAATCCATGGCGCCGACATCAATGTTAAAAAAAGCCAAAAAATGGGTATTACCGGCACAAAATTTGATGTAATTATCAGCAGTCACAGCCAACACTGTCACAGAACGATGGATGAGATAATGGCATTAATTGACGGCTACACTGCTATTGACGAAAAAACAAAGGCAGACGCCAAGAAGATATACCGCCTCATTGCCAAAGCAGAGAGCGAGGTGCACGGCGTGGATGTTGCCCGGATTCATCTGCACGAAATTGGTATGACAGATGCAATTATCGATATTACAGCCGCATGCTACCTAATCAACCTACTGGGAGCAAAGGTGATTGCAACACCAATTACTACCGGCTTTGGCAGTGTAAAGACCGCCCACGGAATTTTGAGCGTACCGGCGCCTGCGACGGCTCTGCTGCTCAAGGATATTCCTATGAACAGCGGTGACATTGAGGGCGAACTGGCCACTCCCACAGGCGTGGCAATACTAAAATACTATGCTTCGGAATTTACAAGAACCAACGATATGACCGTATCTTCGGTAGGAGTAGGTCTGGGTACAAAGGACTTTGACAGGCCTAATTGCCTTAGAGCCTTTTTGTCAAAAGACGATAACACGCAATCCGTTGTAGAGCTGCGGTGCCAAATCGACGATATGACCGGAGAGGAAATGGGATTCGCTATAGAAAAGCTGCTGTCCGTAGGCGCCCTGGACGCCTATGTTAAGCCGATAGTAATGAAAAAATCCCGACCTGCAATGGAGCTGACAGTAATAACCGCCCCGGAAGACAGCGACTCCATGGCAAAGCAAATATTCAAGCATACCACCACAATAGGAATACGGAAAATGCAATGCCGGCGATACGCTATGAATCGGGAAATACAAGAGCAAAACCAAATTCACATCAAGCGTTCCTCCTACGGCAATATCACAAAAGAAAAGCCGGAATTCGATGACCTGGCAAAAATTGCAAACGAGAAGGATATATCTATATTCGAGGCAAAAAAATTAATGTAATTATATTGAATTATGTCAAATATAATGATACAATAAATAGGATAAAAAATTTGAGAGGTAATATTATGGAAAGATTACAGTACTTTGTTAACGGTCAGTTCAAGGACTCAAAGGCAGATGTATGGTATGACCTACACAACCCGTCAACCGGCGAGGTTACCGGACAAGCTCCTTGCTGTACCAATGACGAAGTCTTGGAGGCTATCGAGGCTGCCAAGGCAGCATTTCCCGCATGGAAGGCTACTCCGGCAAGAAAGAGAGCACAGATTCTCTACAAGGTTCGTGAGTTGCTTATTGAGCATACCGACGAGCTTACAATGCTGGTATGCCAAGAAAACGGCAAGACATGGTCCGAAGCTGCCGGCGATGTAGGCAAGGCAATAGAGGGTACCGAGCTTGCTACTCAGGCACCCTCACTGCTTATGGGCGAGAGTCTTATGGACGCATCATCAGGATTTGACACAGTAAAGTATAGGGAGGCTATTGGCGTATTTGCAGGCATCGTACCGGTTAACTTCCCTGCCATGATTCCTTTTGGCTGGATGGCTCCCGTATGTATCGCCTGCGGCAACACAATTGTACTTAAGGCTGCATCCCTTACTCCACGCACAGCTATGGCAATCGCAAAGCTGTACAAGGAGGCCGGTGTACCGGACGGCGTACTCAATATAGTCACCTGCTCCAGAAACGAAATTAACACCATCCTTGAGCATCCGGATGTAAAGGGCGTCACCTTTGTCGGCTCCACACCTGTGGGCCTCAAGATTTACGAAAAGGCTGCTGCCAACGGCAAGAGATGTCAGGCACTCTGCCAGGCAAAGAATCATGCTCTCGTTATGGAGGATTGCGCACTGGAGAGAACTGTTGCCGGTGTTATTAACTCTGCATTCGGTTGCGGCGGCCAAAGATGTATGGCTCTGTCCTGCTGTGTGGTACAGGAATCCATCGCTGACAAGTTTGTTGCCGAACTTAAAAAGCAAATCGAAGCAATTAACTGCGGTCCTGCATGGGACAAGAGCACCCGTCTCGGCCCTATCACTTACGAAAAGCACTACAAAGAAGTACTTGCCGACATCCAAAAGGGTATCGATGAGGGCGCAACTCTTGTTGTTGACGGCCGTAATCCAAAGCTCCCCGAGGGCTACGAAAACGGATACTTTGTAGGTCCTACCGTATTTGACAATGTTACTGCAGATATGACAATCGGCGACGAAGAGGTGTTCGGTCCCGTTCTTTGTATCAAGCGTTGCCAAGGCTTTGACGACGGATTGGAAATCATGAACAACAATCCTTATGCAAACGGCTCTGTAATCTACACCCAAAGCGGTTACTATGCACGCCAGTTTGCAAGATACACCGACGGCGGTCAGGTAGGTATCAATGTCGGTATCCCCGTACCTGTCGGATTCATTCCCTTCAGCGGCCACAAGCAGTCATTCTTTGGTGACCTACACTGTCTGGGCAAGGACGCATACAGATTTTTCACAGAGAGCAAGTCTGTAACCCAGCACTGGTTTGACGAAGAAGAAATGAAAGCAAAAGAGGTTGACACCTGGGACGGCCTCCTGTAAAAAACAAAAAGCAGACAGAATGTCTGCTTTTTTACTTTCATATTGTTTTTTTGCTGAAAATCTGGTATCATAATAGCATTAAGCTGGATGGTAAGATAATATGAGCAACATAAAAAAGAAATTTGAAGAAAAATGGCTGATAAAAATTGTCGAAATTACCGACAAGACTTTTCTGCCCAACATCAACTCAATACTTGAGGAATCCTTTGCAGATGTAATGAGCAAAAGTGACTTCCATTTTACCAACTACTCTGACTTTACAGAATCCTTGGAATGTATTATGGACAACGGCGGCAAGATATTTGTGGCAAAATATATGGGCAAGGTTGTGGGCACCATAGCTATGGAAATAACCGAAATTGACAAATGGTACCACACCGGCAGAATAGTCAAGCTGTGTCATTTGGGAGTTTTGCCCAAGTACCAAAATCACGGATTGGGCAAAATACTGGTAAACAAAATTCGTCAAGAAGCCGAAGCCTTGGATTTGCCCATCACATTTTGTACTCCGGAAAAGAATGTGGGCACCATCAAATTTTACGAAAGAATGGGAGCCGCAAAGGTCAGATTTTTCAAGGCTAACGACCATTATACCGTGCGTTTTATGTTCTTTAACGACGACAAATTTACTGCCGAATACTGCCAAAAAGAGTACGAAAAAAGTGCTTATGCCTGCCTGATGAAAAACTGGAAAGTTTGCAGCGAAATAGCCGATGTAACAATACGGGAAACATGGCTAAAGGATTTTTTGCCTATTATCAGAGAGCAGGATGATGAAACTGTTATGGCTATGCGCCGTCAATACAGAAAGCACGGCACAATGCCAAAGGAATACCTAAAAAAGCGCAAAGAAAAAGAAAAGCATCAGGCAGAAAATCCCACCGAATAGCAAAACGGGACAGATATATTTCTATCTGTCCCGTTACTTTTTTGTTATTATCTTGCTTTGGTATCAATTTCTTCCTTGATTCTGGCTACAAACTCATCAATTGTGGTTGCGCCCTCGTCACCGTTCTTGCGTGAACGAACAGAAATTGTGCCCGCCTCAATATCCTTGTCACCCACAAGAATCATATACGGAATCTTTTCCATCTGGGCAGAGCGAATCTTGAAGCCTGTCTTTTCGCTTCTGTCATCCAGCTCGCAACGAACGCCCGCTGCCTGCAGCTTTGACATAATCTCACGGGCATATTGGTGATGTCTGTCTGCGATAGGCAACAGCTTAACCTGTACCGGCGCCAGCCAAGTGGGGAATGCGCCTGCGTACTTTTCAATAAGCAAAGCCAATGTGCGCTCATAGCAGCCTATTGATGTTCTGTGGATAATGTAGGGGTTTTTCTTTTGTCCGTCGGAATCCACATATTCCATACCGAATTTTTCTGCCAGCATCTGGTCAATCTGGATAGTAACAAGGGTATCCTCCTTGCCAAATACATTCTTGATTTGAATGTCCAGCTTAGGACCGTAGAATGCAGCCTCGCCAATTCCGATTTCGTAATCAATCTCAAGGTCGTCCAGAATCTTCTTCATAATGCCCTGAGCCTCATCCCACTGCTCCTTGGTGCCAATATACTTTTCGGTATTCTCCGGGTCCCACTGGGAAAATCTGTAACTAAGGTCTTCCTTAAGTCCAATGGTCTCCATCATATAGTTTGTCAATTCGAGACAGCTCTTAAATTCCTCCTCCAGCTGGTCGGGACGGCACATAAGATGTCCCTCAGAAATTGTGAACTGGCGAACACGGATAAGGCCGTGCATCTCGCCCGATGCCTCGTTACGGAACAATGTGGAGGTCTCGTCATATCTGAGGGGTAGGTCACGATATGAGCGCGCCTTGCTCAGATATGCCTGGTACTGGAATGGGCAGGTCATAGGACGCAGAGCGAATACCTCCTTATCCTTTTCCGGGTCGCCCATAATGAACATACCGTCCTGATAGTGGTCCCAGTGACCGGAAATCTTGTACAAATCTGACTTTGCCATAAGAGGTGTCTTTGTTAACTGCCAGCCTCTTTTTGCTTCCTCGTCCTCTACCCAACGCTGAAGTGTTTGGATAATCTTTGTGCCCTTTGGCAAAATAATCGGGAGTCCCTGGCCGATATAATCAACTGTTGTAAACAGCTCCAGCTCCCTGCCCAATTTGTTGTGGTCACGCTTTCTTGCCTCCTCAAGAGCCGCAAGATGTTCCTCCAGCATTGATGCCTTGGGGAATGCTGTACCATACACACGGCATAGCATCTTGTTCTTTTCGTCGCCGCGCCAATAAGCACCGGTGCACTGTGTCAGCTTGAATGCCTTTACGCTCTTTATTTCCATTATATGCGGGCCGGCACAAAGCTCAATGAACTCGCCCTGCTTGTAAAAGCTGATAGGCTCGCCTTTTTCTGCGTGCTCCTTGATAAGCTCTACCTTGTAGGGCTCGCCCCTATCCTCCATCATCTTGATTGCCTCGTCAGCAGGCAGCTCAAACCGCTGGATATCCGGATTTTCTTTTACTATATTTTTCATTTCCTTTTCGATTTTTTCCAAATCGTCGGGAGAAAAGGACTTTTCAACATCAAAATCGTAATAGAAACCGTTGTCGATAGCCGGACCGATGGTCAGCTTTGCATCGGGATACAGGCGCTTAACAGCCTGGGCCATAATGTGTGAAGCGGTGTGGTTAAAGGTCCTTTGGCCATCCTTGTCATCAAATGTAAGCACCTCGAACTCGCAGTCATCGGTTACGACAGTTCGCAAATCGGCAACCTGTCCGTTGATTCTGCAAGAGCAGGCATTCCTGTACAGACCCATAGAAATCTCTTTTGTGATGTCGGCAGCTGTGGTTGCCTGTGCAAATTCCTTTACTGAGCCATCTTTCAATGTAATCTTCATATTATCCCTCCTAAAAAATAAAAAGCACCCCGAACATCAGGGTGCAAAAAAGCATGGTTCCACCTGAATTATACTACGCAGTAGTATCACTCAAATTCGTTAACGCCGAAATACGAACTGCCATTGCCTGCAGTCACTCCAAGGCGGTATTCTGTCGGCATCGCTATGCACTCGCACCTACCGTGCACTCTCTGTAAGTTAAGCCGCCGGACATTGTCCTTGTCATCGATTTACTGTATATTTTGTTGGATATATGGTATCACCATTGGTTTGTTTTGTCAACAAAAATTAAGCGCAAAAACACTTTTTTGTAACTTTTGTAACCGTTTTACAGGCTTTTTCTTGACAAATACAATATGTGGGTGTATTATATTTAGGAAGTTCTATATACAGTTCATATAGTATATGGAACTCTGCACAATTTTTTGGTAAAAAACTGTACCTTTTCTGATGTAATTGTAATTTGAAGTAAAAAATCTAACACAGAAGGAGGTGCTATCGATATGTCAACTGGTATTGTTATCGCAATTGTTGTAGCCTGTGCAATTGTATTTGCCGCCATCGGCTTTATCGTAGGAAGCGAATACAGACGCAAAACCAGCGAAAAAGAAATTGGTTCTGCAACTCAAGAGGCTACCCGTATTTTGAACAACGCTTTGTCCGAGGCTGAGACTACAAAAAAAGCTCGCCTGGTAGAAGCAAAGGACGAAATTCACAAGTTGCGTTCTGACGCTGATAGAGACATCAGGGAAAGACGCAGCGAGGTCCAAAAGCAAGAAAAAAGACTCAATCAAAGAGAAGAATATCTTGACAAAAAGGCTGACGCTCTCGAAAAGAAAGCTGACGCTATGACTGAAAAACAAAAGCAAATAGACGAAAAACTGTTAGAAATCGATGGCATCAAGAAAAGTCAGTTTGACATGCTGGAAAGAATATCCGGTCTGTCACAGGAAGAGGCTAAAAAGCAGCTTTTAGCATCCCTTGAGACCGAGCTGGATATAGAAAAAAGCAAGCGAATCCTCGAGTACGAGCAGATGATCAGAGACCAGAGCGATGTACTTGCAAGAGAGGTTGTCAGCACAGCTATTCAGCGTTGTGCAGCGGACCACACAGCCGAAACCACTGTATCCGTGGTGGCATTGCCCACCGACGAGATGAAGGGTCGTATAATCGGCCGTGAGGGCAGAAACATCCGTTCTATCGAGCAGATTACCGGCGTTGAGCTTATTATCGACGATACCCCGGAGGCAATCACCGTAAGCTCCTTTGACCCCGTAAGAAGAGAGATTGCGCGCCTGACCTTGGAGCGTCTTATCCAGGACGGCAGAATCCATCCTACTCGCATAGAGGAAATGTACGATAAGGCAAAGAGAGAGGTAGAGCAAACCATCAAGTCCGAGGGCGAAAAGGCTGTTGTCAACGCTAACTGCGGCTCAATTCATCCGGAGCTCGTAAAGCTACTCGGTAAGCTGAAATACCGTACATCATACGGTCAGAGCGTACTTAAGCACTCGCTGGAGGTATCCTATATTGCAGGTCTTATGGCTGCAGAACTGGGTGCCGACGAAAAGTTGGCTCGCCGTGCAGGACTGTTGCACGATATCGGTAAAGCTCTTGACCACGAAATGGAAGGCAGCCATATCGCACTGGGTGTAGAATACGCCAAAAAATACAAAGAGAATGACCAGGTTGTTCACGCAATCCAGGCTCACCACGGTGATGTGGAATGCAAAACAGTTGTGGCTGCTCTGGTTCAGGCTGCCGATGCGGTATCTGCCGCAAGACCCGGCGCAAGACGAGAGAATGTCGAGAACTACATCAAGCGTCTCCAGCAATTGGAAGAAATTTCGACCAGCTTTGACGGCGTAGAAAAAGCATACGCTATCCAGGCAGGCCGCGAGGTTAGAGTTATGGTTAAGCCGGAGGTCATTTCCGACCAGAAGATGCCTCTGATTGCTCGCGAAATTGTTAAAAAAATCGAGGACGAGATGGAATATCCCGGCCAGATTAAGGTTAACATAATCAGGGAGAGCAGAACATCCGACATCGCAAAATAAACTATCAAGGGTGGTGAACAACCACCCTTTTTTTGAAAGGAAACAGTATGATAAAACACATTGTATGCTTTAAACTCAAGGACAACAGCGAAGCCGAATGCCAAAAGGCGGCCGAAGTATTGCGCTCTATGGAGGGCAATGTTGACCTTATCAAATCCATCGAGGTGGGCACCGACTTTTTGCACTCCGGCAGGTCCTACGATGTTATTCTGCAAGTGGTACTGGAGGATGCAAAAGCCCTGGAGGAATACCAAAAGGACCCATACCATTGCGATGTAGTCAAGGAACACATGCACAGAGTAACCGAGAACTCTGTTGCAATAGACTACAACCTGTAATCAGCCATACCCATACCGGTCACTCAGGTGACCGGTCAGACTGTCGATAAAGTGGGTTGAACCACGCCAAATAATGTATAATATATAACTATTTCCGCCTCTATTGTGTAAAGAGGTGCGTACTCCGGTGGAGACCTTTGCACAAATGTGCAGAAGCACCGACCGAGCCGGCAGGCGAGAGGGCGGGTGCGATTTATCGCACTCGGAGAGATTGTAAAAGCGGCTTAGACATCTAATGATGAATCTAAGCCGCTTTTTGCGTTTTTCGTTTTTTGCTCAGTCGAGGTACCATCGTACATCTTCCCTCGCAAGAAAACGAAATTCAATCCCATTTCTCGAAGTCTGTCCTTTTTTACTCAAAATGACGCTTGA